>NZ_JBGCUE010000002.1:0-300000 GCF_041102575.1 Tenuifilum sp. 4138str
CTCTCCGCTCCCCGCTCCTCCGAACAGGGCTGCAAAGGTAGTAACTTTTTCCGTCCCGCGCAAGGGGTTACCCCAAAATTTTTTTTCTCCCCGTTCAGCTCCGCTCCCCCGCGCGCGCTCCCCTCCGAAAGCGGGTGCAAAAGTAGAAAAGCGTTTTTAATTACGCAAGGGTCTATACAGAATATTTTTGTTAAAGAGTGTTTCATGAAAGCCTATCCCCTGATTATCAAACCAAAAATTTCGCTTTCATACTTGAGATAGTTAGTTTTTGGCTAAAAAACGCTATCTTCGCACAATAGTTTATAAATTATAGTATTACAAACTACAATCATATTCAGATGTCGTTTAAAGAGAAACTCGTAATTATCCCTACCTACAACGAAAGTGAGAACATTTCCCGAATGATTGGCAAGGTAATGTCGCTTGAAGGGAACTTCCATCTTCTTATTGTTGACGATGGCTCACCCGATGGCACGGCCAGTATAGTTAAAGAAAAACAAAAGGAATACCCCGATAGGCTTTTTATGATTGAACGCTCAGGGAAACTGGGATTGGGGACAGCATATATCACTGGATTTAAATGGGCTTTGGCCAATGGCTATAAGTATGTTTTTGAGATGGATGCGGATTTTTCCCACAATCCCGACGATTTAATTAACCTGTACAATGCCTGCGTTAACGGAGCCGATCTGGCTATTGGCTCGAGGTATGTTAACGGGGTAAATGTTGTGAACTGGCCCATTGGACGTGTGCTTATGTCGTACTTTGCCTCTAAGTATGTACGGATGGTAACAGGAATGAAAGTGATGGATACTACTGCAGGTTTTAAGTGTTACAAAGCCGAAGTGCTAAAGGCTATCAATTTTAACAAGATAAAGCATATAGGTTACGGTTTTCAGATTGAAATGAAATTCACCGTATGGAAACTTGGCTTCAACATAGTTGAAGTACCTATAATATTTACCGACAGAAAATTTGGCGCTTCAAAAATGAGTGGAGGTATTTTCAATGAGGCATTATGGGGCGTGGTTAACATGAAACTTAAAAGCCTTTTTGTTTCCTACAAAAAACTTCATGCTTCAAACTAAATAACCATAAATGGGCCGACTTGCCATTATAAATGCTACCATTATTAACGAGGGCAAAACCTTTAAGGGGAACCTTATAGTTAATGGTGAAACCATTGAGCATATTAGTACCGCCCCATCAAGTGTAGATAAGTTCTTGCCCGAGGAGATAATAAATGCTGAGGGTTTATGGCTTTTACCTGGCGTTATTGACGATCAGGTGCACTTCCGTGAGCCAGGCCTTACCCATAAGGGTGATATTTACACCGAATCGAAAGCGGCTGTTGCTGGTGGTGTTACATCATTTATGGAGATGCCTAATACAAAACCACAAACTACAACCATTGAACTACTCCACGATAAATTTAAGATTGCAAGCCAAAAATCGTTAGCCAATTACTCGTTCTATTTAGGAGCCACCAACGATAATATTGATGAGATTACTAAGGTTGACCCTAGAAATGTTTGCGGATTAAAGGTTTTTATGGGTTCATCAACCGGTAATATGCTGGTTGATAATGAGGATGCGCTTGAAAAAATCTTTAGGTTCTCACCTACTATAATTACCACACACTGCGAAGACGAGGATACTATCCGCAAAAATCTTGAAAAATACCAAGGGCTATACGGAAACAACATCGATATAAAATATCACGCAAGCATAAGGAGCACTGAGGCTTGCTTCCTTTCATCGGCAAAAGCAGTTAGACTGGCAAAAAGACATGGTGCTCGCCTACATATCCTTCATCTTTCAACAGCCAACGAGCTGGAACTTTTCAACAACAGCATACCCTTGGCCGAGAAAAAGATTACCGGAGAGGTTTGCGTTCACCATTTATGGTTTAACGATAATGACTACGACAGGTTGGGCTGGCGTATTAAGTGGAACCCAAGCGTAAAAACTGAAACCGACCGGTTAGCACTCATCCAGGGTTTAAAAAACAACCTGCTCGATGTAGTGGCCACCGATCATGCCCCACACCTGATTAGTGAAAAAGATAATGTGTACACTAGTTCAGCATCGGGAGGCCCTATGGTTCAGCACTCGCTGTTAACTATGCTTGAGCTAAGCAGGAAAGGGTATTTTACGCCTGAACTTGTAGTTGAAAAGATGTGTCACTCCCCAGCCACTCTTTTCAGGATTGAAAAACGAGGCTTTATACGCGAGGGATACTTTGCCGACCTTGTGCTTGTTAATCCAAATAAATCACAGGCTGTTGCCAAGGAGAACCTGTACTATAAGTGTGGCTGGTCGCCCCTGGAGGGAGAAACACTTTCACACACAGTTGAAATGACAATTGTAAACGGGAGAATTGTTTACAGTAAAGGAGTTTTCAATGAAACCATTAAGGGAAAAGCTCTAACCTTTAATCCCTAAACCAATGAACATTAAGTTTAAGTTGATTTTGCTTGCTATTGTGTTTGGGTCGTGCAGCAATCTGCAGCCTAAAAATGTAATTGTTGACATTACAGGAAAGGAACAGGACTTAACCTTAATTGCCGATAGCATTAAGTATGAAGTTGTAGTTCAAGCATCCGAAAACGATATTTGGGAAAGTGAAAGGCTTCAAGGCTACCGGAACCACAAAAGTTTTATTGATGGCACATTTAAAGGTATACTTAGCGGTAAATTAAAGGTTTTTGACTATACAACTAACGAACCATTGACCGTTGAAGAGGTTAGAAAGATAATTGAAGACAATAAAATAGATGCTTCACAAATTGGCAAGCTACTTTTTACGGAAAAGTGGTTTACTGATAAACAAGGGCACCTCCATAAAAAGATACTCTCCATAACCTTTGGTAAATCCGAGTATAGCAAACAAGGAACCTTTAAAGGATATAGCGCGCTATTCACGGTAAAATACTAGGCGCTAGCTGGCGTCCATAACAAAGCGTGCAGTACTTCTGGTTCTTTGTTGAAGATAAACAACCCGATTGCCAATAAAATCCCCAATTATTTCCGGCGTGTAATGCCGAATGGTTAACAGTTCAAGGTTACTGTTGTAACGAACGGCAAATTCGTGTTTCATTTCTTCCAGTGCATCACCAAGCCGGAGCTTATCGTTGTCAACGCAAACGGTAAAGTTTATGGCTGAATTATGCACCATATTAACCTTAATGCGATGTTTATATAGCAACGCAAAAATCTTACTGAGGCAATCCTCAATTACAAACGAAAAATCGCGGGGCGAAAGGGTTATTAGAACCTGGTTTCTTTTGAGTACCAACACAGGGGGTAGCTTAACGGGAGTGTCGGAATGGGCAATTATAGTTCCCTGAGCATCGGGCTCCATGAACGATTTTACATAAAGGGGTATCTTTTTATTCTGTATAGGTTTTATTGTTTTTGGGTGAATAATTTGTGCTCCGCAATAGGCAAGCTCAATAGCCTCCTGATACGACACAATGTTAAGCTTAACCGCATTGCTGAAAATCTTAGGATCGGCGCTTAACACACCTGCAACATCTTTCCAAATGGTTACGTCCTGTGCGTCGAGAAGATTGGCAAGAATGGCAGCCGTGTAATCGGAACCCTCACGCCCTAGCGTGGTTGTTGTTCCCACCTCAGTTCCTGCTATAAAGCCCTGGGTTAAAAAGATATTTGCCGATGAGAAATCGAACTCACGCTGGCACAATAGCCGCGATGTTGATTCATCAATTACTCCTTCACGGTAAGATGTATCGGACCTCAGGCATCGCCTTGCATCCACTAAAGTATTGGCAATGCCAATAAAATTAAGGTAGTGGCTGACAATCCGGGTAGAGAAGAGCTCGCCGAACGACACAACCTGATCGTAATGGAAATCGTATCCCTTTGTAGGAGCCTGGCCAAACTGGGTTTCTAACTGGTTGAACAGGGTTTGCAGCTCAGCAATAAGCAAGTGGTTGGAATCCCCCTCAACCAAATCCAGTGCCTCGTTTAGGTGGAATTGCTTAATCTCCTTGAGTTTGGTATTCATTGCCGTTAAATCGGCATTCATCCAGTGCATTAAAACCTCCTCGAGCGCATTGGTTGTTTTAGCCATAGCCGATACAACAATCACTAGATTTTCTGCAGAAAATCTTTTTACAATGTTGGCCAAATTTCTAATAGCACCAGCCGACTTAACCGAGGCTCCGCCAAACTTAAAGACACGAATGGGTTTCATTGCCAAAAAATTTCTCAAACTTACAAAAAAGCAAAGTATTTCCCCTTAACATGTATGTTACTTTTTTTAGAGATTGCTTGTTAAGGAATGGTATCGCAAACGTTTTAAATTTGATTTTTTTTGTATTGCAATGCCTTTGCAACGGAAAAAATGGCTAATTTTACTCACAAATTAGAATTAATAACTATCATGCACGGTTACAATGTAAAAACACTAACACAGTTTATAATTGAGAGGCAAGCCGATTTCCCCTATGCTACAGGGGAATTCACCCGGTTGCTTTACCACGTGGGAGTAGCAGCAAAACTTGTTAACAAGAAGGTTAACAAGGCCGGACTTGTTGACGTTTTGGGCGAGGCGGGAAATATAAACGTGCAGGGCGAGGAGCAGAAAAAGCTCGACCTGTTGGCCAACTGGCAATTTGTACAAGCGCTTAAAAACAGCAGAGAGTGCTGCGGTGTAGCATCGGAAGAGGACCAGGAAATAATTACTTGGGACGATGAGCTTAGCCAGGATGGCAACTACATCTTTTGCATGGATCCACTCGATGGCTCCTCCAATATTGATGTAAATGTATCAATCGGAACTATTTTTAGCATTTACCGACGGATAAGCCCCCGTGGAACAAAGCCTACCATGGAGGATTTCCTGCAGCCTGGCAATAAACAGGTAGCCGCAGGGTACGTAATATACGGATCGTCAACTATGCTTGTTTATACCACAGGCCGTGGAGTTTACGGTTTCACCCTTGATCCATCCATAGGTGAGTTTTGCCTATCGCACCTTAATATAGTTACGCCACCCGATGGGGCAATATACTCCATAAACGAAGGTAACTATAACCACTTCCCTGAGGGTGTTAAAAAATATATTGAGTATTGTAAGCAGGAAGATAAGCCCACAAAAAGACCTTACTCTGCAAGGTATATTGGTTCGTTGGTTTCCGACTTTCACAGGAATCTCCTTAAGGGAGGTATTTTCATGTATCCGCCAACCGCATCGGCACCAAAAGGCAAGTTGCGCTTAATTTACGAGTGCAACCCTATTGCTTTCCTGGCCGAACAAGCTGGAGGCATTGCCACCGATGGTAAAAATAGAATTCTCGACATTAAGCCAGAATCGCTTCACCAAAGAGTTCCTATTTATGTAGGTTCAAAAAATATGGTTCAAAAGCTTCATGAATTTTTATAGAAACCTCAATAAATAAATATGTTATTCGCGCTAAACTGTGGAGCGTAAACATGTTATTCTCCAAATTCCACCACGTTAACCATTAACTACTTAATGGATTATATTATCCGAGTTTTTTCAATAGAAGCACAATAAATCATTTAAACAGCTTGTTTCTATTGACTTATCGAAGTAATCCAGACTTATCAAAATTTTTAATTCCGAGATCTCGGAATGATTAAATTTTGTTAGTCGATTCGTCAATTTAAAAATTCATATAACCAACTTCCTCCAAAAATGTTTCTGTATCCACATTTTTATTAGCCCGTTTGAATTTGTTAATTCATGGTCATTTGGTTTAGCCGTTCACTTTTTACTATTCCTCTAACTTCCTCTAACTCCATCATATTCTTCTTATTCCGAATCATTCCGAATCATTCAGGTTTATTCCGACTCATTCTTCTAAAATTAGCCCGTTTGAATTTGTTAATTCTATGGTATTTGGGATTAATATTGGTCGTATATAACATTAGCAGTACCTTAATAAAGAAGGGAAAGTAGTTAAATCCAGCTAAAATTTATTTTCAAATAATAATTTGCTCATTTGAAAGTTGGCTTATTCTATATATTTCATTTTCTGGTTTTTAGGAAAAATTGAAAAAATAATTAAATAAAATTTTTTAATCAATTTATTGTAAATATTTGCATTTTAAAATAAAATGTTTTTAAATTGCAATTCAAAACAATTAGAAATCAGGAGTTAAAACACTAAACTAACCAACCATGAAAAAAATTACACTCTCAAAAGAGGAGATTGAAGATCTAAAAGATCTTTACCAATCAGAGATCGATAGGGCACAACGACGAATTGATAGTTTAAAATCAATTTTGCGAAAAATTGAAAAGGGCGATTTAGGCGACGAAAAGGAAGTTGCCGCTCCTAAAAAAAGAGGACGCAAACCAAAAGTAAAAGAATCAGCAGAACCCACTGCCCCCAAAAAAAGAGGACGTCCCAAGAAAATTACAGCCGAGGCCGATAAAAGCGCCCAAACAAAAGAGCCCAAGAAAAGAGGAAGGAAACCAAAAGTAGCCTCAGAAACAAAAACTGAAAAACCAAAAAAAGGGCGTAAAAAAATAGCTAAGAAAAAGGTTAAAACATCGCCTCCCAAGAAAAGGGGACGGAAACCAAAATCGTTACGAAAGGGTTTAAAACCAACCGTTGGGGGCGAAAAAATTAAATGGAACGATTTAATTATCGATATTTTTAAATCGAACGATAAGTTGCTCCAGGCAAAGGACCTTACAGTGGGAGCTCTTGAAAAACTTCAGCTGCCCGAGGTTGAAAAGGACAGAACCCGTATGGCCGTAGCAACCAATCTTACAAAACTAACAAAATACGAAAAAAAGATTTTGAAGTACACCCGTCCGGACGATAAAATAGCCTACTACGGTTTGGCAGAATGGTTCAATGAGGATGGAACCCTAAAGCCTGAGTACCAAAATAAATTCTAAATTTCATTCTTTATCGATAAAAAGGCCGTAAATTGCGGCCTTTAATTTTTATATTATGGGAAGTGTATTTGAAACGGCAGGTCGCGCCCTTGGTGAGGTTGTTTACCAGAATCGAAATTTAGACCAGGTAATATCGTACTGGATTGCTCAAAATAAATTATGGGAGCCCTTTGATAAGTACCAGTTTGCAGTTATTGTGGAGGAAACAACACGATGGTGGAGGTTGCTGAACGAGCTGCACGATAGCGAATTTCCAAAATTTGGCTCACACACCCATAACATTGTAGCCATTTATACAACCCTAACACCCTTTGGATTTCCAGAGGAGCGTAAGATTCCAAAACATTTTAAAAAGAAGCTTCAGAACAAACTTAATCAGCTTTCAAATAACAGGGCAATAAAGGAGTCTATTCCCGATTGGCTCGATGAACTAGGTTTTAAGGAACTGGGCGAAAAGTGGCCAAAGGAGATTCATAGCTTAAATCATAAAGCCCCAATAGTCCTAAGAACAAACCTTTTAAAAACGAACGTTCAAGAGCTTAATAATTTTTTAAAACGTGAGGGGTATAAAACAAAAATAATTCCCAACACCCACGCCATACTGCTAACCGAATCGGCCAACATTTTTAAATCCGAGGCATTTAAGCTTGGAATGTTTGAGCAGCAGGATTTTTCATCGCAGCAAGTAGTTCCATTTTTAAATGTGGAACCGGGAATGCGTGTTATTGATGCTTGTGCCGGGAATGGTGGAAAAACATTGCACCTGGCAAGCCTAATGAATAATCAGGGAAGAATTATTGCCCTTGATACTGCCCCATGGAAACTTGAAGAGCTTAAAAGAAGGTCAAGAAAGGCTGGGGTTACAAATGTTGAGACCAAAGCCATAGAATCAACAAAAACGATAAAACGTTTACAGGATAGTGCCGATAGGTTGCTGATTGACGCCCCATGCTCGGGTCTGGGAGTGCTTAAGCGTAACCCAGACTCCAAATGGCGGTTGACTCCTGAAAATATTGCTGAGTTACGAAAAACTCAAAGACAAATACTTGAAAAGTATTGGTCAATGATTAAGGTTGGGGGCTGCATGGTTTATGCTACCTGTAGTATTCTACCGTCTGAGAATGAAGAGCAGGTTAAATGGTTCCTGGATCAAATGAATGGCCGCTTTGTACTGGAAGAGGAAAAAAACCTATCCCCATCCCAAACAGGATTTGATGGGTTCTACATGGCTCGACTGAAACGCATTGATTAGGTTGCTACTCCTCTACAATATGCCCAATTAATGTGGCAGGGGTGCAATCTGTTACCTCTACAAAAACAAACTCTCCAATTTTGTGGTTCTCCTTAGGGAATACAACTACCTTATTCTGGCTGGTTCGGCCAAAAAATTCATCTTTTGACTTTTTGGACTCTCCTTCAATAAGCACCTCAAAACGTTTGCCCACATCGTTTTTCTTGCTTTGCTCGGAAAGTTTACCTTGTAGTTCAATGATTTCCATTAATCTGCGAGTTTTAACCTCCTCGGGAACATCGTCCTTTAACTGGCGAGCAGCCTTTGTGTTAGGTCTCTCGGAGTACTTGAACATGTATGCAAAGTCAAAACCCACTTCACGCATAATGCTGAGGGTCATATCGTGATCGACCTCGGTTTCCGTGCAGAAACCAGCTATAATATCGGTTGATATAGAGCAATCGGGGATAATGGAGCGTATAGCTTTTATTCTGTCGAGGTAATCCTCCCGGGTGTACTTGCGGTTCATTAGCTGAAGAATGCGGGTAGAGCCAGATTGAACGGGGAGATGAATATGGTTGCAAATGTTCTCGTACATGGCCATGGTGTAAAGCACCTCATTGGTTAAATCCTTGGGGTGTGAGGTGGAAAAGCGAACCCTTAACCGTGGGTCAACCAGGGCAACCATTTCGAGCAAATCGGAAAAGCTTATCTTTTGCTTAACCAAGCCTTTCTGCTCCTCCCAGTGGTAGGAGTTTACATTTTGGCCAAGGAGAGTAACCTCGCGGTAACCAGCATCAACTAGTTCCTGAACCTCCCTTACAATGGTATGGGGATCGCGGCTTCGCTCTGCTCCACGTGTGTAAGGTACAACACAGTAGGAACACATGTTGTTGCATCCGCGCATGATTGAAACAAAGGCTGAAACTCCATTTTTATCGAGCCGAACAGGGCTAATATCGGCATAGGTTTCCTCCCGGGAAAGTAAAACATTGATGCCCTTTTGACCATCCTCGGCAGCACGCAGCAGAACCGGTAGTTCACGGTAAGCATCGGGGCCAACCACCAAATCAACTACTTTCTTTTCTTCTAAAAGCTGATCCTTTAGCCGTTCGGCCATACAGCCCAATACCCCAACCAACACCGATGGCTTTGACTTCTTTACCTGCCCGAATAAATCAATTCGTCCAAACACACGTGTTTCAGCATTCTCACGAATGGAGCAGGTGTTTATCAGGATAACATCGGCTTCGTTAATGTTGCTAGTTATTGCGTATCCATTGGCTATTAGAATTGATGCCACAACCTCGCTATCGTTCACATTCATCTGGCAGCCATAGGTTTCAATATAAACCTTAGGACGGCTACTATCATCGCTCAGCGCACTCTCAAAAATGCTGGCATCTTCGGCATTAAAATCCATTGGAAATCTTATTTTTTTGCAAAGGTAAGAATTTATGAATATTTTGCTTTAGGTGTATAAAGTGATACAAATCAATAGAGGCTAAATATTTTTGTTAAGCGCAAGTTTGTAGCTAACTTTGCACTTTACCTGTGACAAAAATAAAAAACTATGAGTGGACATAATAAATGGTCAACCATTAAACGCAAGAAAGGGGCTCTTGATGCCAAGCGTTCAAAGGAATTCTCTAGGATAATCAAGGAAATATCCGTTGCTGTAAAGGAGGGAGGGGCTGACCCTGAGGGTAACCCACGATTAAGGCTTGCCATTAACAACGCCAAAGGGGTAAACATGCCCAAGGAGAATATCCTAAGGGCTATTACTAAGGCTGAGAAAGATCCTGAAAACCTTCAGGAACTTACCTTTGAGGGCTATGGTCCGGGAGGCATTGCCATCTTTATTGAGTGCCTTACCGATAATAACAACCGAACCATTAGCGCAGTCCGTTCAACCCTGACAAAAAAAGGTGGAAACCTTGGAACCAACGGTTCGCTGGCATTCCTTTTTAGCCGAAAAGGTATCTTTACCATTGCAAAGGATAAAATCAACCTTGATGAGGTGGAACTCGATCTTATTGATGCCGGGGCCCAAAACATCGATGACAATGGTGATTTCTATGTGGTTACTACCGAAATGGAAGATTTTGGCAGAATGAATAAAAAGCTTGAGGAACTGAAAATAGAGGTGGAAAATGCCAGCTTGCAACGTATTCCTAACGATTTCAAATCGGTTGATAAGGACACTGCCATAAAGTTCCTGAAGTTGGTTGAGGAACTAGAGGATAACGACGACGTTCAGCAGGTTTACCATAACCTGGAGCTTACCGATGAGGTGATGGCTGCCATGGATAACGAGTAAACACAATAAAACCTTTTACTCCCCAATGCTGGGGAGTTTTTTTATTTTAGTATACACTGTATCAACGTGGCCAATCAATCATATTACTTTTGTGGGTATGGTATAACATTTGCTCTTACTAATTAAAACATAAAACATGAAGAATTTTTCTTTTAATTTACTTCTTTCCATTTTACTATTTGCGTTAGCAGGCTGTGGTAAATACAACGATTTAAATATCCATGGTGTTAAGGAGTATAGATTTAGGGGGATGAAGGATGGTGTAATATTCCTAAACCTAACGCTCGAAGTTGAAAACCCTAACCGGAAATCAATTGTAATAAAAGATATTCACTTTAAAGCTTGGCTAAACAATAGGGAACTTGGAAAGTTAAGAAGTAGCCATAAATTGAAAATAGAGGGCAAAAGCCGAAAAGATTATGAAGTCCCATTAGAGATTGTGCTCCGTACCCCAGCCGATGCATTTAAACTTATAGGCGAAGGGAAAAACCTGATTAACGTAATAGAGGTTGAAGGCTACATTAAAGGGGGAAATTTCCCTGTTGTAAAAAAAATTAACATCCCCCGGCAGCCACTAAGCGAACTAGCCAACTCATTCCAAAAGAAATTTGTTATTACAGATACTCTTTCGGTTCAACCTGCTGTAATGCCATAGATAAATTTTTGCTATTTTTGCAAAGAAATTATACTCTTTATGAGGAAAATTTTCCTACTTCTAGTGTTTCTCGGTTTAAGTTTTGGCATTTTTGCCCAAAACACAAACGGTACCACGCCCATACCAATAGTTAATGAGCTTCAAGCACAAAAGGCTGGAGAAGGTACAGTAACTATCAGGCAGAGCGAATCAATTACTCAAATCCATAACATTCGCTACTTGCATAATGCCAAATCGCCGGGGATGGAAGGATACAGGATCCGAATATTCTTTGAACTGGGACAGTTTGCCCGGAAAAATTCCGAAGATATCATGCAGGCCTTCATGGAAAAATATCCCGGAGTGCCTGTGTACCAGAATTACCAAAACCCATACTGGAAGGTATCAGTGGGCGATTACCGCTCGCGCGAAGAGGCTATCAAGTTTTACAACCAGATTATAAAGGATTACCCCAAAGCTTTCATTATTCCTGAACATATAAATTTTCCACCTCTAAATTAGTATGGCAACACCAGCAATCCGGCAACTGCAAAAGACTTCGCTAAAGATCCGCCAGGATGTAATTCGAAGCCTGACGGCCGCCGGATCGGGACACCTGGGAGGCTCACTTGGTCTTGCCGATGTTTTCACCGTTCTATACTTTAACACCCTAAACCATTTCCCTAAAGAACCAAACCACCCTAACCGCGATAGGCTAATCCTTTCCATTGGTCATGTTGCGCCAGTTTTGTACGCAACGCTTGCTAATGCAGGATACTTCCCGCATGAGGAACTGCTTACCTTACGCAAGCTAGGTTCACGGCTGCAAGGCCATCCGGGACGCGATCACGGTTTACCCGGAATTGAACTCTCAGCCGGTTCGTTAGGTCAGGGGTTATCGGTTGCTGTTGGTATGGCGCTCAGCGCTAAAATTGATAATTCCCAATGGCAAGTGTACTCTGTGCATGGCGATGGCGAACTACAGGAAGGATCCATTTGGGAGGCTGCCATGAGCGCCGCTCACTACAAACTCGATAACCTGACTGCCATTGTTGATCGAAATTTCTGTCAGATTGATGGCTACACCCATAAAGTAATGGAACTTGAGCCCCTTAAACTTAAATGGGAGGCATTTGGGTGGCACGTATTTGAATGCAATGGCAATAGTATTGATGAGCTAATTGATGTTTTTGGTAAAACCCGCAACATCACTGGCAAACCTAAAGTGATTATTGCTAAAACCCAAATGGGCTTTGGTGTTAATTCCATTCAAGGCGATTACCGTTGGCACGGTAAAGCCCCAACCCCGCAGGATGCAGAGAAATTTTTGGAAGAATTAGAAAAATATTACCACGAGCTAATCCATGGGTGAGTATATAAATAAAGGTGATAAAGCTACCCGCCTGGGATTTGGTGAAGGAGTTGCCGAAGCCGGTGAGGAATACCCCAACCTGGTTGTGCTTGGGGCCGATATCACCTCCTCGGTTGGATTGAATCTTTTTGCCGAACGGTACCCGAAGAGGTTCTTCTCCTTTGGTATTGCTGAACAAAATATAGCCGCTGTTGCGGCTGGTTTAGCATTAACCAATAAGATTCCTGTCTTTTCTACATACGGTGTTTTTGCAGCATTCCGTGCTGCCGATCAAGTTAGAATTTCAATTTGCTACAATAACGTTAAAGTAATAATTGGTGGCGCCCATGCGGGTATCTCAGTTGGCCCCGATGGTGCAACACACCAAGCCCTTGAGGATATTGCAGTTATCCGTTCGCTCCCAAATATCACACTAATTTCACCAGCCGATGCCAACCAGGCAAAGGCTGCCACCCTCGCCGCCATCAGGCAGGTTGAAGGGCCGGTTTACATCCGTTTCGGACGCGAACCAGTGCCCAATTTTACCGAGCCCAATCAGGTGTTTGAAGTTGGTAAGGGACAAGTCCTAAAAGCAGGAACCGATGTTGCAATTGTAGCCACCGGTCACATGGTGTGGGAGGCGCTTGAGGCATCAAAGCATCTTGCCAAGCAGGGAGTTAATGCCATGGTGGTAAACATTCATACCATCAAACCTATTGATAAGCAGCTACTGGTTGATGTTGCTAAAGCAACAAAGCATGTTGTAACAGTTGAGGAGCATCAGGTTCATGGAGGACTTGGCAGCGCAGTGGCTGAAGTACTTTCGCAGGAATACCCTGTCCCCATGAAGATTATTGGCATGCCCGATTGTTTTGGCGAATCGGGAACACCAGCTGAGTTGTTGCAGAAGTACGGTCTAAATGCCAATTCAATTGCCCAGCATGTTTTTCAGTTTGTAAATCGATTTAAACAATAAAACTTCAGGTAGATTTTATCTACCTTTTTTAATTGAATAATTTAGGAAGATATGAGCGAGCAGATTAAACACGAATGCGGGATTGCACTGATTAGGTTGCTTAAACCATTGGAGTACTACCAGCTTAAGTATGGTACCTGGCGATACGGACTTCACAAGCTTTACCTGCTTATGGAAAAGCAACATAACCGTGGGCAGGACGGCGCAGGGTTAACCACCATCAAGTTTGACCTTGCCCCGGGCAAAAAGTATATCGATAGGGAACGCTCAAACTCTTCAACTCCCATCAAGGATATTTTTGATGCTGTTAACAAAGGGATCAATAAGTACTCATCCAAACCCGAATTACTAAACGATCCGGTTTTTGCCAAGGAAAATATTCCGTTTGCCGGGGAGCTATTCCTGGGACACCTGCGCTACGGAACCTTTGGCAATAATGCCATCGACTATGTTCATCCGGTAATGCGCGACAACAACTGGAAGTCGCGTACGCTTGTCCTAGCTGGTAACTTCAACATGACAAACGTGGATGAGCTTTTCAAAAAGCTCGTCGATTTAGGCCAGCATCCCCGCGACTACTCCGATACGGTTACCGTACTTGAAAAAATTGGACATTTCCTCGACGAGGAAAACCAGCAGCTTTTCCGGCAGTACAAAAACGATGGTCATCCCAACATTGAGATAAGCAAGCTAATTGCAGAAAACATAAATGTTGCAAAAATCCTTCAGGCATCCACTAAAGATTTTGACGGTGGTTATGCTATGGCTGGCCTTATAGGCCATGGCGATGCGTTTGTGGTTCGTGACCCATGGGGAATTCGTCCGGCTTTCTACTATGCCAACGATGAGATAGCTGTTGTTGCATCGGAACGCCCGGTTATTCAAACTGTGCTTAACATTTCAACCGACGATGTAAAAGAAATTAAGCCCGGTTACGCACTTATAATTAAGCGCAATGGTACAATACTACACGAGGAAATAAGAATACCCCAAACCCGAAAATCATGCTCGTTTGAACGGATCTACTTCTCACGGGGAACCGATAAGGACATTTACCAGGAACGCAAACGGTTAGGCGAATTTTTAACCCCTGCCATCCTTAAAGCCATTAACTACGACCATGAGAATACTGTTTTTTCCTATATCCCCAATACTGCCGAAACGGCTTTCCTTGGGATGGTAAAGGGCGTAGAAGACTATATAAAGAACGAAAAGAAACGCAGAATTCTGGAAAAAGGGGCTAACCTCTCTGAAAAAGATATCGATGAAATAATATCTACTCGCCTAAGGGTAGAAAAAATTGCTGTAAAAGACGTGAAGCTACGCACCTTTATTGCGCAGGATAAAGGGCGCGAAGATCTGGTTGGTCACGTTTACGATATTACCTATGGAACTCTTCGTCCCGGAGTTGATAACTTAGTGGTAATTGACGATTCAATTGTTCGAGGGACAACCCTTCGGGAAAGCATTCTCCGAATACTTGATAGGCTTAACCCTGCCCGCATAATTGTTGTATCATCGTCGCCACAAATCCGCTACCCCGATTGCTACGGAATTGACATGGCTAAGCTTAGCGATTTTGTGGCCTTCCGTGCAGCTATTGAACTGCTTAAGGAAACCGGTCAAGAGGGCGTTATTAATAGCGTTTACCGCAAGTGCAAGGAGCAACAGAATCTGCCCAAGGAGCAAATAATTAACTATGTAAAGGAGATCTACCGCCCGTTTACCGATGAGCAGATTTCGCAAAAAATTGCTCAGCTTCTTACCCCAAAGGATGTAAAGGCAGAAGTAAAGATAGTTTACCAATCCATTGAAAATCTTCACAAGGCTTGTCCTAACGACCAAGGCGACTGGTACTTTACCGGCGACTACCCCACCCCTGGTGGTAACCGAGTGGTAAACAATTCGTTTATCAACTTTATTGAGGGCCGAAATCAGAGGGCGTATTGACAAGGATAAAGGATAAAGAAAAAGGATAAATAGTAGAGGTTTAACTTTCAGGGTTATTTTGAATCCTTCCCCCACCTTAAACCCAAGTGGTACTTATCCTTTAACTTCTTTATAAAGGTTGATATATGCCGCTCAACCTTATGCTGGTAAATATCAGGAATGGTTATGAGAATGGCAGTTTCCTCAACATCGCCAAAGTAAGGATTAATAACCGTACCAAACACTTTCATGGATGGGCTTAGGTTCATGTAAGAGTTGATAAGGGGTGGAATGCGCTCACCAAACTCGCGTATTTTTTTGGACAGAATCTTGTAGTCTTCTTCATAATTCTTACCAGTAAATACCTGGGCCATAGCCTGCCTGTCGATGTTTACCTCAATTGGATGAATTGGAGTTACCAGGTTCTCGGTATCCTTGAAATATTTTTCAAAAAAGTAGAGCAACATATTACGGGCTTCAACTTTGTAAGTACGATACATGGTAACCTTGCCGAAGAAATACTTAATATGTGGGTTCAGCACAATGAGCGCTCCCAGGCCATCCCAGAGGTTATCGAGCGCATATAATCCCTTTCCGCTTCGGGAAAGTGATTGGTACTTTGGCTGAACAAATGAGCGTCCCAGCTCTATCATCTGGGGCATGTACTCATTAATAAACTTATCGGAAAAGTTAAACAAATGCTTAGTCGATAGGTTTATCTCCTCACCCTTGCTTGGGTCAACGCTGTGAAAACGATACCCACCAAGTATCTCCTTTTCGTGTGGATCCCACACTATAAGCTGTTTGTAGCAATTCACACAGGTATCGTACTCATCAATATCAACCTCCTCTCCAGTGCCTCCCCCAGCCGACCTGAAAGTAAGTTCCCTAAGCCGACCAACCTCACGCATCAGGTTGGGTGCGTTATGGGCTGTAAATATGTAAAGCTCGTTGTTTGCGTTATTGGTATGCCTAACAAGTTTATCGGGGGTAAGCTCATTAAGGAGTAGTTCCCTGTCAACCGGTTCAATTATTTGCTTCATGGCGGTTAGTGGTTATTAGAGTTTTGTTTTCCTAATTCATACACTATTGCTTTCACCCATTTTGCCCATTCTGCTGGTGATTTTGAACTATCGAAAGTAGTGTATGGAATTGGCTCCCCAATTATTACAGTAATGCTTTTGCCTTTTTGCTTAAACATCTCATTAACGAGGTAAAGCATCTCAATGTTTGCTTTTATTCCCAAAAAAGTTCTCAACTTTGCTAAATTGTAAAAGAAGTTGGAGTTCCTGCCGCTAAAGAATACTGGTACAATGTCGCGCTTATGCTGAATTGCTTTAACAATAAAGCTTTTTTTCCACTCCAAATCCTCAATTCGGCCATGCTGCTTGCGTGAGCAAAGGCCTGCCGGAAAGTACAGCACCTGTGCATCAGAAGCAAAAGTAGCATCCATTAGCTTTACATTTTGGGAACTTTGTGCACCATGCTTGTTAATGGGAATGAATATGTTATGTAATTGAGTGATATGCATTAGCAAATCGTTCACAGGAAATTTTACCTCAGGATATCGTTTACCTAACAGGTGAATCAGAATCATTCCGTCCAAACCGCCTAGCGGATGGTTCGAGGCAAACAGGTACCTACCATCGGGCTTAAGATTCTCTATTCCTTTTACCGAATAGGTAACCTGCATAACTTTAAGCGCTTCCTCAATAAAATCAACCCCTTGCTTATGCCCGTGCTTTTGAAGCACCTCATTAATCTCGTCCTGATGTATGATTCGCTTTAGGTATCGAACAATAAAACGAGGCAATGCCCTTTGAAGCCGTGGACTTTTTGAGGCAATTACTTTATCGATATCGATTAGGTTTTGCTGCACTTCGTAATAAATTTAAGTGCAAATATAATAAAACCCAAGGATGATTATTCTTACATTCTTACTGATACTTCAATCTATCGAATTGAAATCCAAAAGGACGCAATACCGTTAAGCATCATCTGTACACCAATGGTAGCAACAATTAGCCCGAATATTCGCACAAGTGGGCCCATCAGGTTGAACCGGTTAAGGGCCTTTCCAATTGGCCTTGAGTAATACATGAAAAGGTAGTTTACCCCCAAGGCTACCGCCATTGACACAATGGTATTGGTATGACCGTAGTGCGCTGGGAAAGTAACCGCTGCCGTAATGGTTGCCGGACCCGCAATCATAGGAATAGCTATTGGAACCGCTGTTATATCCTTGAGGTTTACGCCTGAATCAACACGAATGAAAGCCCCCTTCTGCAATCCATTTATTCCATTGTAGAATAGCACTATGCCCGATGTAATTTGAAAAGCATACAGCTCAACATGAAATACATAGCTAAATACCAGCTCACCTAAAAGAAGAAAGAATAGCAAAACAATAAACGCTGTGAGTGTAGCCTTAGTGGCAATAAATCGAGTTTTTGACTCATCAAATTGCCCCTGTAGGGTTGTCATTACAAATACTTTCTGTATTGGGTTTACCAATGCCAGTAGGGCAACCATGCAACTTAACAGGAATTTTAGCTTAAAGGCCATCATGGTAAAAAAAATAGGTGGACACTAATTAGTATCCACCTAAATTACATATATTTTATTTATATACCTACAATAGTAAACTCTACCCTTCGGTTTTCAGCACGTCCTTTGGCTGTGGCATTGCTTGCCTTGGGTTTGCTTGGACCGTATCCCTTGGATGTAATTCTATCCTTAGGAATACCCATTTTTATGATATAATCGGCAACTGATTTTGCCCTGGCATCGGACAGCCGCTGGTTAACAGCTGCCGACCCTGTATTATCGGTATGTCCGCCAATTTCTACTATTACATTGGGGTATTCATTTAGGAACTCAACCAGGGCGTTAAGTGAGCGGAACGATTGTGGTTTCAGGTTTGCTTTACCAATGTCAAAGTAGATAAAGTCAATATTAACTGATTGACCAACCTCAATTGGAGTTACGTAAAAGTTCTTGGCAATTTTAGTTCCCTTTTTCACTTTGGTTAGGTCAATCTGCTCGTACTTATTGTAAAAGTTCTTGACAGAGGGCAGAACGTCGTATGACACTCCAACGGGCAACTTCAAGGTATAACTTGCCGATGTGGAGTCGTAAATAAACCCTCTGGTTTCAGTTCCGTTTACCTTCAACTTCACGGGCACCTCTTTTTCAAGGGGTTGTCCTGTCTTCAAGTTAATAACCTTACCGCTTAGTATTGCCATGTTAGCATCTTTACGCTCAGCGAAAACCTCATGCTTAACCTGGGTAAACTCAACATAACCGGTTAAATCGAGTTGATTCTCCAATGACTTGTAATCCTTTGATTCAATTGCAGTAACGTACTTCTTTCCAAAAGGTAATCGTACCTTAAACTCACCAGTTACTGGGTCGATGCTAACGCTATCGGCGGTTGAACCATTAATCTTAAGTTTTGGTGCTGAAGCCCCAATTATTGGCGTAAAGGTTGAATTATCGAGCGCAACCCCATTCACCTCAACCCAGGGTACTGTTGTAGCATAAAAATCAACCTGTTTCTCCGTATAGTACTTTGCATTGGTTACATCAATAGTATCGGTTTTACTTGTAAAGTTGGGCAAGTTAAGGGAAAGTATGTATCTGTTCCCTAATGGTAGGGTCATACTGTACTTTGCTATTTCAGTTTCATACTTTACCGAATCGCTTGCGGCCCCATTTACCAATATCTGGTATTTCATTTCAGGGTTAATAGGGAGTCCAGTTCGAGTATTTATAACCTTACCGTAAATCCTTACTAAAGGGATGGGCTGCAGGTATAAATTCTTAGACATTTCAGAGTATTCCTTAACGGCAGTTAAATCCAATGTATCGGGGATGCCCACCCAGTTGGCCAACTCAGGAATTAAGGAATGTTTTTTTCCAAAGGGAAGAAGTAGCTCATACGAAGCTGAGGCCCTATCAATTTTTAAGCTATCCGACTTTTTCCCATTAACAAGAATGTTGTATCCGGTATCGGCAAGCATAAGACTCTCCTCGGCCTTGTTCATTACAAGCCCGGTTAACTTTACGTAGGGGAACTCTTCGTAAATCTTTACCCGGATGATTTCTGAATGCTCCTTCTTTGAGTTTGATGAGCAGTAGTAGGCCCAACTTTCCTTAGCGTTTAAACGGTAGTAGTTTTCCCAACCCGGTGTATTAATGGTATCGTTCAGGGCAGTGGGCGACGACCAGTTTAGGTAAGTATCGTCGGTGCGGTTAGCCATGTATATATTGTTGTTCCCATCAACCTTGCAGCTGAAGAAAAGGGCATTGCCATCCTTGCTTAGGAATGGCGCCTCGTAGCTATCGCCAAGGGCACCATCGCCAATCTTTACCTTTTTGGGTTTTGAGTAACCATCGCCCTCTTTTACCGAAAGGTAAATTGAATGATTTTTCCCACCCGCACGCTTACTGAACGATGTAAGTAAATATTTCCCATCGGGGGTGAGGTATGCAGTTGTTGTTAAACCTTTGTTCATCCTGGTAAACCCCTTCACGTTCAACTGCCTGGGCTTACCCCATGTGTTTTCATCAATCCTCTCAATAACCGATAAGCCTCTTTCAGTCCAGTACTTTCCATTCTCAGAGTAATGGCCATTAATTATAAACGTTTTACCATCATCGAGTATGCCAAAAATTGCATTGTAGCGACCAATGTTAATGGAATTGGGTAAGCGCTTAGCTTCGCTCCAGGTGCCATCGGGGTTCAATGTTGTGCACCATATATCTTGACTATCGGTCTCGCCAAACCTATTCTCAGGGTGATTAACCCGTGTGAAATACAGGGTTTTCCCGTCGGGGCTTAGTATTGGATTGATTTCAGCATACCCTGAGTTAATCTCACCACTCAGCTTTTGAGGGGTAAAACCGGTTTGTGCAAATATCTTGGAACCAAAACTAATTATGCTGAGTGCTATGAGGATTTTGCTTACAACTTTTAGTTTCATCGCTTTTACCTTTAAATTGAATAATTGCTGAATAATCGGTATTTGGGAATTTAGCGGTAAGGCAACCCTTGAGGCGGGTTAACCCTGCCAAATACAAAATTGATTCCAACCCTAACATTGGCGTTGGTGAATGCCAGCGGGTCAATTGCCGGGTACAGATTATCGGCTACAACAAATATCTGCAAAGGCCCTGGTTTTATTACAAGACCTACACCCAAATTGGGCATGGATCTTTGGTAAATTGATGCTGTACCTACTAGCTGGAAAAACCGTCCAATCCCCTGTGAGAATCCTAGCGTGATTGAAGGGTAAAGTCTTTTATTGTAAAAGGCAGCAAATGTAAGCCCAAGGGTAGTTCTTCGGGTTATATCGTAAGTTGCTGAGAAGTTGAACTTAGGGTTAAGCCAGGTAGTGTAGGAAACAGCAATGGTATCGCGGGTAAAATCATCTTCCATCTTTTGCAGCAGCGAGTCAACATTCACCTCGTTTCCTCTTAGGAAATCGCCTAGTATATCTAAGCCCTCAAATTTTGTTTGACCCTTTAGGGTGTATGTTTCCACCTCGTTCTTCCACTTTATGAAACCAATGTCGTAAAACGAGAATGAGAGTTTCATTTTTTCATCGTATTTGTAGGTAGCCCCACCGTTAATGGAAAACCCTTTGTTTGCAAAGCCTGAGAGTTTATTGGTTACCCAAGTCCCATCAACATTATCGAAACTAATATCGCCTTCGGCATCTTTGGGAATTCCCGATGTGCGCAACTGGCCATCGGCTGCAGCCGTGTGGGCATACATAGCAGTATCAATATCAATTTTCAGACTCTTAGGGTTAAAGTTGATGTTTGCCAATCCCTGCAACAAGCTAATCCTTCCGGCAAAAGTCCAACCAGGCAAGTCCTTAAGGTACCCTACTGTGTACTCGTTATAAACCGATATGTCAGTTTTTAGGTTCGATAAATCCAAGGTTGAGCCAACAAACTGCTTATTCCCCTCAATGGCTAAGCTAAAAAGTTCACGTGGGTACTGGAGTGTTGCAGTTGCGTTCTGGCGCATGGCAAACCAGGTAAAGGACGATTTTCCTTTAACACGTATATGAAAGATATCAACGTTTTCCCCAACATAGATTAAATTCTTATCGTTCATATCGCCCAATAGGCTATTAAGGTTAACGTACATCGTATCGTTCCGATAGTTCAGGAAACTCTTTGGCTGAAAACCATTGCTTATGGCTTGACCAAACACGCTAAATCCCATGCTAAAGGTATGCTCAGGCATTGTGGTGGGATTTACAAAAGATGCCTGAAACACATTACGCATGTATGGCAGCGTTACCTCGGGCTGGGCTTTTGCCAGCAGTGAGGTAAATAGAATGAATGTGAAAAAAATATATCGTTTCATCGGAGTCATAAATTTCAGAATACTAGTTATTTAAATCCACATTACCTTCGAGCTCAACGCTAAACATCGTTTCAAGGGTATTGGTTGATTCCACAACTACGTTTTGGTGTGTGTTTCCCCCGGTTTGCATTCGGGCCTGTATAACCAATTTGGTTGCATTCTTCATTTGATCGTACTTGCTTTTGTTGATATCAATGAATGCCCAATTAGTTGTAGGAGCTGATGTTTTGCCTGTTGTGAGATTTACTTCTGAACTTTTAACCAGCATCAGCTCTGAAGCCTCGTCGTAAAGCTGGGTTAGTAATGTGTTAGCATCGTCCAAAAAGTATCCCTGAATGTAAATGTTAAAAGGAATGCTATTGATAAACTTAAACTTCAACCTTATTTTAAGAGCATCATCGTTTACAAGCTTTAAATCCTCTTCCAAATCGGGTAGTTCCACTTCCACGGTATCACTAATCTGTAAATTATCAACCCATCCAGCAAGGGGAAATTCAATCTCGTTTATCATTCTTAGGGTTGAAGTTTTGCGAACAAAGTAGTCGTGATTGGTAGTGGCATCACCCACGGTTACCGTTGGACTGATTAGTATCTCATTTGGTGCAATGGCCAGAAAATCTTCGAGATTTGAATTGTTATGGTCAACGTATTTTGAGTCAACCTCAGGCTGCTGTTGGGTTAGTGAGGTTAAATACTTAATACTATTGGGCTGAGCTAGAAGCAACGACCCAGTTGGTGGTACTCCCTCATTTACAAGGCTAACCTGTTGACTGGTGTTAGTGTTTGTGGCATCAAAGTTAACAGTGCTGAATGCAAGAGGAATACCAAATAAATTCTCAAAGGTCATGGTAAGTTTTGGTTCGGAAAGGAAAAAGTCGGCGTCAATCGACGAGCTAAAAGCATCGAGGGTAAGGTTGATGTCGTTCAAGGGAAATGTCTCATTTAGCTTACCCTGTAAGTAATCAAAATCTAATCCTGTAAGGGAAACCTGGATGTTAGCATCATCTGATACAGTAATAGGATTACCCAACGAATGAATGGTCAATTCAACCTCCACTGTAAGGGTATTATATAGGGAACCACTGGTAAGATCTAATGAGTAATCCTTAATATCTTGGTTGTTGATGTATGTCTGGCCGGGAAGAGTAGTATTCATGGCAAAAGCTAAAGTGTCCCCTAATTGGTCGCGTATGGAAGGGAACCGGATCATTGCGCTAATGCTGTTCTGGAAGTTATTGGTTATTACCATGTTTATATTTCCGGCCGATAGCTTTACTAACTTTACTTCAGCCCCAGCAATGCTATTGTATGTTTCAGTGTATTTCTTTTTAAATGGCCCCCATATTTCTCCTGCAGGCACAGGAACACCTGGCACTTCACCTGCATCAAGCTGATACTGCTTGGTAAAGTTGAAATCCGGAAACGAATACCTATCGGCTGCGTTAAACAAATCCATAGTATCCCTGAATGCTATAAAAAACCTGGTATCGCCAGGTTTGGTAAATATTATTGTATTAGCATCCTCTCGCTCAACAATATCGTTGAACGAAATGGTTGATTTAACCACCGGGACAACCATTTTAGGTGAAATGGGTTCAACCTTGATGTTATCGAACTGCGAAAAATCGTAACACCCTTCCAGTCCAGTCAAACCAACAATAAACAGTGATTTTAATAGTAATTTACTAGTTTTCATATTCCCCTTTTTTACTTCAATCAATGTTAATAATTCCTCTTTAAAAGACTGCTCAAGTTACGAATAATACTAATACGAGTCAAACTATTCTTAACTAATCCATAATACTGTTAGACTTTGAATTAATTCATCATGCTTAACGAGGTATAGCGTATAGTGAGCGATAAAAGCATATTGTTTTACCCAATAAAAAAAGAGGGGGATAAAATCCCCCTCCCGTTTGCAACTATAATAAAGATTTTAGTAGAAATTGTACCTTTTGTCAATTACGCCAGCATTGTTCTTTAAGGCCTCAAATACCTCATAGTATGAACGGGATTGATACATGTTTGCAATCCTAAACTTTTCGGCATTGGCATCGCCCTCCTCCTTAACCGATGAGGTAACAGTAAGCACAAATACTCCATTATTACCCTTAATCGGCCCTGCAAGTTTCCCTTCAGAAGACACTGAAGCAACACCAATTACTGCAGGTTCAATACCAGCATAAGGTAGAGTTAATGAGCTGAACGTAACATTCTCAGCTTTTTCAACATTTGCGCCTATAGCCTGAGCTACAGCATATATATCGGTTTTGCCGCTCATGGCTTTCTTAACCTTTTCCATCAGGAGGTCGGCCTTCTTTTCGCGAATAACACGAACTTTAACATCGGCTGCAACCTGCTTGAGCGGAGCAATACCCTCTTCGCGGACAGCTGCGAGGGCAGCCACAACATAATTGTCGCCAAACTGCATTACGTCTGAAACATCGCCTTTCTTGGCGCGAAAAGCCCAACGTATTAACTCCCGGGGTTGCTCTAACCCAGCAATACTCCTGTCGTTCTGCAATAGATTGTTTGCTACGCGACGGGTATACTTGTTCTGATCAGCAGCAGCTGCAAATTTCTCGTAATCACGGTTATTCCCTGCAAAGGCTGCAGCTTTATTGTAAACCTGCGATGTTGTATAAGAGCTAGGAACAATTTTGCGTTCAAGGGTGGCAATTTGTACTTTCTTTTCCTCCTTGCCCCTATCAACAACCTGAAGTACATGGAAACCTAACTGGGTTTCAACAACCTTAATCTCACCCTTTTTGCTGCTAAACGATGCATTATCGAACTCGGGAACCATCATGCCGCTTGGGAACCAGCCTAAATCACCGCCCTTGTCCTTTGATCCGGGATCGTCGGAAAATTTAGCTGCTAGCTGATCCCAATTACCTCCACGTTTTAATACGTTCATAATACTGTCGGCTTTAGCCTTAGCCTGTTCACGCTCCTCAGCAGATTGACTTCTCAAACCTATAAGTATGTGGCGAGCCTTTACGCTATCGGGCATCATTTTAACATCAACCAACCTCGAGGCCTTGAAACTATCTCCATCGCGATAGATATTCAGTAAACTTCCAACAGCGCTAGCGAATGCCCAAGCACGAACATTTTCAGGCAATTCCGAGGCCTTGTAGTACTTGGAATCGAACTTTGAGTCAGAGTTTAGGGTAACATACTGAGCGGGATCGGAAGCGCCAATAAAATCGGGCAAAGCCTTTTGGATCCATGCCTCAGCATCGTTCACATCGGCTTCCGATGGAAGAATGGGGAACACAACGTACTCAATATCGCGCGATGCTGTTTGCTTGTATTCGTTCTGGTGCGATTTGTAGTATGCCTTTATATCGCTATTGGAAACATTAACCAACGAATCAGAAATTGACTGGTACGAAGCAACAGCATAGTCAAAGTTAACCTTGCTGGTTCGGTCGTTAACAGCTCGTTTGGTTTGTAGTGAGGTAACACCTAAACCCTTACGAACCAGAGTTAGGTACTTGTTGAACAAGCGGTCTTTCTGAATTTCATTCTCAATGAATAACCAGTAGGCTTTAGCCCTTGGGTCTCTATCCAAATTCTGTAGAAAGTTTGTAAGAAACGCTTTGTTTACCTCGCCGGTTTGAGGATCGCCAAACTGTTGCCTGATAAATGGGTGTATATTCCGCCCTTGGACCATATCAAAAAGTTCGTCCTCATGAATATCTAGCCCTAAACGCTTATATTCGGGTTGGAGAATATTAGCCCTAAGCAAATCCTGCCATACCTGTTCACGAATTTGAAGCATTTGCTGCTCGTTCAGCGATGATTGTTGCGAGAAAAGCTTCTGTAAATTCTCATTTTCGCTAACCCTAGCCTGATACTCCTCGTAGGATATGGAACTGCCAGCTATCTCGGCAATTTCCATTTGTGAGCGATTAAAGAACACTCCTCCCGATGTAATAAAATCGCCAAGTATAAAGGCAAAAAGAGCCAATCCAATTACTACAGAAACCAATACGCCTGCACGGTTTCTAATTCTTTCAAGTGTTGCCATCTACAAGTATATTTTAAGGTACAATAATATTTTTCGAGCCACGAATATAGTAATTTTCAACAATAAGCAGTTTAACTGCTTGATAATTTTTTAACAACCGTTAAAAACCAGTAGTAGCCTAGTCAATAACCAACCGAACCAGGTCGATTCGCGTTTTATTCACCCTTAGAATTTTAAAGTCAAAGTTTTGGATTTTTAACGAATCGCCAGGTTTTGGTAAACTCTGGTAGTGATGAAGAATGAATCCGGCTATAGTCTCATACTCGTCCGATTCAGGAATACTAAGCCCATAAACCTCATTGACGTGCGACACCTCAACCCGTCCTGAGAGAATGTATTCCTTATCTGAAAGTTTTTTCTCAACTAGCTCGTTTAAATCGTGCTCATCGTCAATTTCACCAAAAATTTCTTCAATGATATCCTCAATGGTAACCAAACCCGAGGTTCCTCCAAACTCATCTACCACAATAGCCATACTTTTATGGGCCTTAATGAAGTGAGTGAGCAACTCATTGGCCTTCATGGTTTCAGGGAAGAAATCGACATCAATAATACACTCCTTTATGGAGTTGGGTTTTAGGAAAAGCGATTTTGAGTTGGCATAACCAATGATGTTGTCGATTGAGCCGCGATATACCGGGATACGTGAATACATAGTTTCAGCAAATAGCTTTTTAAGCTGCTCTACGGAATCGTCTATGTCAATTGCTTCAATATCAGTACGGGGAATCATGCAATCGCGAATCCGTACCTCAGAAAAATCGAGTGCTTTTTGAAAGTATTTCAGTTCCTGCTCATCGCCACTATCGTCAGCTGAGGTGGCCTGTTCCACAAGATGGTCTAGGTCAACCTTACTGAAAATTCGTTGTTCCTCCACACTATTTATTTTCATCCTAAAAGCCAAACGAATGATCCAGTACGAAAGCCAGGAAACAAATTTACTAACCGGATAGAACAGTACGTAAAAAATAAATAGAGGTATTGCAAAAAAATTCAGTAAGGCATTGGCGTACTGACGAAATATTGATTTTGGAAGGAACTCACCTGTTAGTAATATTACCAATGTTGCAATAAGCGTTTGGGTAAGCAAAAGCAACATGGGAAACTGATTTAACGGTCCAAGTAGTGGCGTTAAAACATTTGCCGTTACAATACCATAAATTACGAGGGTGATGTTGTTGCCTACCAGCATGGTGGCAATAAACTGCTCCTTGTTCCGGTAAAAGATATCGAGAATTCGAGAGGTTAAACGGCCATGCTTCCGTTCCAGCTCAAAGCGTAACTTATTTGATGATAGAAAAGCTATCTCAACACCCGAAAAGAAAGCCGAAAACAAAATAGCAACCGCTATTACCAGTAACTGTGTTCCCATCTTTTACTGTTGGTTCTCCATTTTCTTTCGCCTGCTTCGTCGCAAAAAATACATAAGTAAAGCAACTAAAGCCATTACAAAAAACATGTAGCTGTTGCTAAATCCAGTTTTGTAGGTAGCCCAAATTCCCATACCCAAGCAAAATAGAGCAAGGGCAAGCCAGATTAACTCTAGGATAAATGCCAACTTATTCATGTAAAAAAGTATGTATGGTTTACAATATGTAAAGGTACAAAAAAAGGATTGTATGTCAATACAACCCTTAAATGCTTTAAACGATTTAATTATTGCTGGTCAACCTCAAACTCGCCATCGTAGGGCTCTTTAACTTCCCAGTTATCAAAATTCTCATCGGCAATCATTCCCTTTCCATATATAATGCCACTAACGCTATTAATTTTAACATTAACGTTAGTATAAATGATGCGTTTATTCTGATCCCAGTAAAGTTCTTCCGTGTAAAGCTGTTCGCCCTTCCTGTTTTTAGCCACTACGTTGTTCTTTGCCTGCCAAAGCAATTTCTTTTCGTAGTAAATGGCATAGTTTGCGGTAAGGCTCGACTCCTGCTTTAACTCATTATCGTAAGTGTAAACCGTTATCCCTTTGGGAAACTCGGTGTAGGGCTCATCGGCAAACTGGTAGTAAACCGTTTCGGGGGCTATTACTTTTAAAACCACTTTTCCCCCCTCAGTGTAAACTACCTCTGAATTATAGGCAGTAACACCGGGTGTGGTTTTGATATCGGAAAGGTAAACTATTGCCTCAGAATCACCCTTACAAGAAACGAGAAATAAAGAAGTAGCCCCCACCAGGGTGAGGACTACTATATTCTTTAATACCTTTTTGTTTAACCTAATCATTTTTACTTTCTATCCCTTACAGTTGTACGCTCATTAATCCAGCATCCTACTGTGTATGAATCGCCAACCTTTAAATCGTAGAAGAAGATGTCCTCTTTTGAGGGGTAGTACTGGCTGTAAGTGTTTATAAGGTTATCCATCGCATCGGTAAGTTCAGGATCAACCTGCTTTGCCTTAATGTATTTATCCACTGCAGCCCAGTAAACGGTCTTCTTTTCAAAATCGTTGCTACCACAGTTGCGCTCGCTGGCATAAATATCGCCAATCAGCTTATATGCTTTACCCATGTTGGGATTTTCCTCAATGGCCTTTAATGCAATTTCTCTGGCTTTGGGCAAATTCTTAAGTTCAGTGAAAGTGAGCAGTGCGAGTTCATAGTAAATGTTGGCTCTCTTTTCTACAGCCGACTCAAGGTTAATTGCCTCATTGTAGTACTTTTCTGCCTCCCGTGCATTCTTTGCTTCGTACTGCAGCCTGGCAATATCAAGGGCTAAATCAGCATTTGGTTCACTCTTAAAAATTTGTATGCTTGCATTTAAGTATAGTGGGTGGCTAGTGCACCTATTTGCCGACATCAGCGAGCGAATTTTTTTGCAAAGGTTTACATCCTCTGGAGTTGCCTTAAAACGGGGCTCAAAAAGAGCAATAATGTTATCGCAGTTAGCTACACCCATGCCTGCAAAAATAGCATCAATTCCATCCTTAGCCTGTTTTGCTTTATCATCGTTGGGGTTGGCTGTTGCCTGAGCATCAATATAGTCGCTCACCTGTGAGTAAAGTTCAATTACCTGATCGGCAGTCAACTTTTGGTTATCGTACATAACCTTTGCAATTGAAACATATGCAAAGAGTGTTGATGGGTTTGAATTAGCCTTTTCAATGCTAATAGCCTCCTTGGCAATGTTAAAGGCCTCCTCGTAACGGTCCGGCGCAAGGGTAAATAGGTCTTCAGCCTTCTGGCCAAGCACCATACCCTTTTTATTAAAATGGGTAATTCGGAGGTCGTAAATCATCATCAGTGAGTCAACTAAGGCCTTCTTCTGGGCAGGATCAGCAACCTCCTCGTAACGTGCTTTTAATAGCCTTACTCCTCTAATGTATGTGTTAATACTGGCTGCGGGACAAATCCTAATAACATTCTGCCAAGGTTTATAGGCATCCTTATAGTTGTTATGCTTGTAGAATGTCCCGTAAAGCGATAGGTTTTTAGCACATTCTTTCCGGGTTTCCTCATCGGGCCCATACTTTGGATTCTCAAGGTACGACTGTGCAATAGCGGAAGTGCTTACAGTAACAAGTAAAACACCTGCAAATAACCTAATGTAACTTCTGAACTTCATGGCTTCTGGTTTTATTTGGACATTAAACTTTAGTTGTATTTCCGTTTAAAGAACCAGGGGTAGTCATAGAATGTAAGGCTTACATTCAATGCCCCAAAGGTCTCTTTTATTAAGTAGTTTTCATCAGTTCCCCTTTTTCCAACCTCAAATGAGACATTTACCTTGGTTTTTCCCTTTAACGGTAAACCTGCTCCAAATGTTATGCCAAAATCATTTATTTGTTTTCCACCCACTATCAGGTTCGATTTATTGGAGAAAAACCCAGCCCGGTAGCTCACTTTCTTAGCATAGCTTTTTAAATCCATTCTGTTTGGGGTAAATTCAACTCCAAATCGAACCGATTCCATTTTTGCCATGGGTGTGTTTACATTGAAAGGGGTGGTTTTTGACCAATCCTGAGTAAAGTATTCACCCATAATAGTTAGCTTATCCTTATAAGTAAATGCTAAACCAGCATTCACGCTCCAGGGCAATTCAAGTTTCGATTGCCTATCGGGATGAGGGTAAAGTGTGTCGAGTAAGTTGCTTTCAAGGGTTGCAAACCATTTCTGGGTCATATTAATGTTTTTCCCAAGCTGGTAGGTTCCCCCAAGTGTAATATTTGTATTGTTTTCCTTATCGAGAACAAGTGAATACTGTACTCCAAAGTTAAAGTTGATATCGCTTACCTGAAAGCTGGATCGAATATACCCGTTGGTGTAAGGATTGTAGCTAAGAGGGAATTCTATGTCGTTATTATAATCAAGGCTACCGAAATAGTATAACATGTTAAACCCAACCGCTAAGTTTTTAACCGGACTTACCCCCATACCAACAAATGCTTGGTTAATCCCTCCTCTGCCGGTATGGTAGTACTTTATCCTTCCAATGGTACTCAGGATGTAGGGATCGGTCTCGAAACGGAGTAACCTGTACCCTACAAAGCTGTATGGCGTTAAACCCGCAGCAAATCCTATCCGTTTGGTTATAGGGAACGATATAGCAATATGATGAATGCCACCTGCACTATTACGCGATGTTTGTGGATTAAGATACTGGTCATAACCTGTAAAACCGCTCGTGTTGGTTTCTAAACCAAAGTCAAACAGGAACGACATGCTATCCCTTTGGGCGTAGGATGCAGGGTTGTTGAAATTAATAACGGTCTCGCTCCTATAGGGTTGTGATACACCTCCCATTGAACGGTTTTGGGTAAACCCTGGCTGACTCAAAACTCCAATACCATACCGTGAGTATGGCGAATAAGTGTTGAGGTTCTGTGCTCCTGCAAATTCTGAAAGGCTTAACAGCCCTGCCAAAATCAAAAAACGTTGAAATGCTATTCTATACATTGAATTCAAGTATTCTGTTTAAACCTATTACCATTAAAAATGGGTTCACAAATATGCTATTTTTTAACATATTAGCCAAGAAATTTGCATCGCCACCTGTTAAAACCACAGCACAACCCTCATAAATTGAGTTAATTTTTCCGACATAACCCTCAATTTCCAGAACAGTTCCATTAATTACTCCGGAACTAATACATTCAACCGTTGATGTTCCAACAATATCAACAATTTTAAAGTGCTCAATTAACGGTAACTTAGCAGTATAGTCGTTAAGTGCCTTAAATCGTAAACGCAACCCAGGCGATATGGCGCCTCCCTTGTATATCCCTTCACCAGTAACCAAATCGTAGGTTATGGCTGTTCCAGCATCAATTACTAAAACGTTCTGGTTCGGGAAAAGGTAATTTGCGCCAACCGCCAGCGCAAGCCTGTCGAAACCCAAGGTTTCGGGGGTAGAGTATTCGTTTTTTAGGGGGATATTAGTATTTGCACCGGCAATATGTACAGGCAAGTTTTGCCTTAACCATACCAAGGTGTTTACGGGTATTTTACCAACAGCCGAAACAATGCATTTCTCGGGCTTAAAATCATTAATGATTGGCATTAAATCGTCAATATCAAGCTCATGAAAACTCTGGAAAAATCTTACTTCCTTTCCATCGGCTATGGCAACCTTGCTTAAAGTATTTCCTATATCAATAATTAGGTTCATAATCTGCTTTAAATTACTAACGGACATTATCGAGCATTTGTTGTAGAATATCAATAGCCTTACCTACTCCTTTTACGTCCTTAATGGTTAAAATGAGCTTTTCGTTACCCTCTTTCATGGAAAAAATTCCTGGGTTACGCAAAATATAGTTAATGATTCGTTCAAAGGTAGATGTTCTGTAAAACGGCGATAGCTGATTGGTAATAAAGTAGGCGTGAGCTTTACCGTTTTTGAGAATAATCTTTTCTATTCCCAATTCTACAGCTATCCATCGTAACCTCACAATGCTCATCAACTCAATAACAGGATCGGGAATTGGGCCAAACCTATCGCGAAGCTCGCTGGTAAATACTTCAAGTTCCTTTGGGTTTTTAATGGAATCAAGTTCTCTGTAGAGTTTTATTCGCTCGGCAGTATTTGAAACGTAGTAATCGGGGATTAAAACCTCAAGGTCAGTTTCAACCTGACAATCGGTATTGCTACCTACCCATTTATCGGTTCTAGTTTCAGCCTGTTGGGTTGAAAATAGATCACGAAAGTCGGTTTCCTTTAGCTCCTGAATTGCCTCATCGAGTATTCGCTGGTAGGTTTCGTAACCAATTTCTGAGATAAAACCGCTCTGTTCAGCACCAAGTAGGTTTCCAGCACCTCTAATATCCAAATCCTGCATGGCAATGCTGAAACCGCTTCCCAGCTCTGAGAACTCCTCAATGGCTTTTAACCTCCGCCTCGCTTCAGGTGTTAGCGATTCGAGCGGAGGGGCCAACAGGTAGCAAAAAGCCTTTTTGTTTGAACGGCCTACCCTTCCGCGTAGCTGATGCAAATCGCTTAGCCCAAACATGTGGGCATTATTTATTATAATGGTGTTAGCATTTGGAATATCGAGCCCTGACTCAATGATAGCTGTTGAGATAAGCACATCGTAATCGCCATTTATAAAATCGAGCATAATGCTTTCAAGCTTCGATGGCTCCATTTGGCCGTGAGCAACGGCAGTTCTAATTTTGGGTACTATCTTGTGCAGCATTATCTGCACCTCACCAATGTTTTGAACTCGGTTATGTACAAAAAACACCTGCCCTCCCCTGGAAACCTCATATTCAATTGCTTCCTTTATTATTGCTGTGTTAAAAACATGCAACTCGGTTTGAATGGGATACCTATTAGGTGGGGGGGTGTTGATTATCGACAGGTCCCGGGCTCCCAACAGTGAGAATTGCAAAGTTCGCGGAATAGGTGTTGCCGTTAAGGTTAAAGTATCGACATTCAGCTTGAACTGCCTTATTTTTTCCTTTGCGGCTACGCCAAACTTTTGCTCCTCATCAACAATAAGTAACCCTAAATCTTTAAAATTAGATGCTTCCTTAAGTATGGAATGCGTACCAATAAGTATATCAATTTTACCTTCTTTTAATCGTTGCCTAATTTCACGCTGCTGGGCGGCAGATTTCATCCTGCTAATAAACTCAACATTGCAGGGAAACCCATTGAGTCTGGATGTAAAGGTTCTGTAATGCTGTAATGCTAGTATGGTAGTTGGCACCAGTACGGCCACCTGCTTGCTATCGGCAACTGCTTTGAATGCGGCTCTAATAGCCACCTCGGTTTTACCAAAACCAACATCGCCACACACAAGCCTATCCATTGGGCGTTCGTCCTCCATGTCAAGCTTAACGGCCTGGGTTGCTTTCTGCTGGTCAGGGGTATCCTCGTATATAAATGAGGCCTCAAGCTCCTGCTGCATGTAGGTATCGGGCGAGAAAGCAAAACCCTTCTGAGCCTTTCGCTTGGCATAAAGCGCAATAAGGTCCTTTGCAATATCCTTTATTTTGCTCTTGGTGCGCTGTTTCAACTTTTGCCAAGCCCCCGACCCTAGCTTGTAAACCTTTGGTGGTTCAGCATCCTTACCGCGATACTTGGATATTTTATGGAGATTATGAATGTTTACAAGCAATGTGTCGTTATCCTGATAGATAAGCCGAATTGCCTCCTGTAGTCTTCCATTTACCTCGGTTTTTACCAAACCTCCAAAAACTCCAATTCCATGATCGATGTGTACCACATAATCGCCCGGTTGCAGGTTTACCAGTTCCTGCATGGTGAGCGCATCGCGACGGGTAAATTCGTGTTTTAAACGGAACTTATGGTAACGGTCAAAGATTTGGTGATCGGTGTAGAGGCAAATCCTCAAACTGTGGTCAACAAAACCCTCCGCAATGCTCTCGTTAATTAGCTCAAAGTGCAGGTCGGGCTTTATGGAATGTAAAATGTTGTTGAGCCTATCGAGCTGAGCCTGATTCTCGGACAGCAGATAAACCCTGTAACCATTTAAATTTTTTTGCTCTATATCATCGGCCAGCAGCTCAAAGTTTTTTGAGAATGCAGGCTGAGGTGAGGTTGAAAATTCAATGTTTTGGCGTACCGTTGAGGGTGGCCTTAAACCAAAGTAAACTATCCGATGGTTCTGAAGTGAGGTAATAAACTCCTTGCCAGAAGCATATCCCGCTTGAGCCTTAAAATCAATCTGTAATGCTATCTCGTTTAGCTGGTTTATCCTTTCAAGCACCAGCTCAGGGTTCTTAACCCACACCGTTGTATTCTCTGGTAACTCATCGGTTAAGATAGCACCTTCAGCTTGCTCCTTTTCCTGTAGGTTAGGAATTATTGAAATGGTTTGATGTAAGTCGCGTGAGAGCTGATCCTCCACGTCAAAGGTTCGTATGGACTCAACCTCATCACCAAAAAAATCGATACGGTAAGGCATTGCCGACGAGTACGAGAAAACATCAACAATGCTTCCTCTTATGGCAAACTGACCCGGTTCATAAACGAAATCGGTTCGTTCAAAACCATACTCAAAAAGAACCTCAGTAATGAAATTGGTTGATATCCTTTCGCCTTTCGATATTGTTAAAGTATTCTCCTTCAGAATATTCCTAAGGGGGATTTTTTCAAAAAGCGCATCGCTATAGGTTACTATTACCGTTTTTTGGTTTTCACCCTCACCCATTTGCCGCAAGAGGTTCAAGACATCGGTGCGTTGGATTATGGCCTCAGAAAGAATCTGATTGAACTGTATTGACCTTTTGTACGAGGATGGAAAAAAGAATACCTTATCCATTCCAAGCAATGTGGAAAGATCGGAGAATGCATATGCGGCCTCCTCTTTCTCGTTAAAAACCAGAATAGTAGGCTTTTCAGAGGAGCCCTGTAGTGCAGCAACAATAAAACTTAAGGAAGAACCCGATAATCCCTTTACAAAACAAGCCCTCTCGGAGAACTTGAATTTTTGTTCCGATACTGAGAAATAACCTTGTAATATTGATTCTAGATTTCCTATGTTGTGCAATGTAAAATTTTTGCAAAGATATATAATGTGCCAATCAAACCGTAAAGTAATAATCCTAAAACAAATCCCTCAGCCTGAGAACTAAATTGTTTAATCGCTTATTTTATAAGATGTATTTCGCTTAACCAACCTCAATAGCAAAGGAATAACATTCCCTAATATGATTTTTAATGACGATTCAATGTCGTTTAGTTAACAAAAATATTCATGCCTGTCATCCTGAGCGGCCTGTCCCGCACTAGCGGGGAGCGAAGGATCTCTAACCGACCCCATGAGATGTTTCGCTTGCGCTCAACAAGACAAAGTGAGTGAGGGAACCAATGATGTTGTCATCCCGAGCGTAGTCGAGGGATCTAATATAAGGGTAAAAGGGGAAAGAGTTGCTTCGACTTAGCTCAGCATGACAATCGTCTAATGAATCGATCAACAGCAAGTATCACAGAGTTACACTGCGTAACACAGTGTTTCACAGAGCGTGTGACGTGATATTCACGAACAACGATTTACGAGCAACGAACACCGCTTCCAGCCCCGTAGGGGCGTAAAATCTGTAACCCCAACTATTAGAGCGCGTCTCCAGACGCGTGCATTATCCGCCCTGAAAGGGCAAGTCAAATTAGCCCTGGGTTTTAACCCAGGGCATTGAGGTATTCAAATTATTTTGCGATGCACGCAATACATTTTCCAAAGAGCAAGAGGAAAGCGTTGCATCGCAACTGATAAGCATGGCAAAGAGCCTTTTAAATGTTCTTTCTTATCTTGATGCAAGAAAGAACCAAAGAAGATCAAGGCTGAAAAGCCCGACCCGATGGGTACCCCGCGGGTGGAACTGCCACGCTATACTATTCTCCACGCCTGCAGCGTGGCTCATATGGTATCGCTTACTAAACCCAACGCCACGTTCCACCCCCGACCCATTAGCGGATCAGGCTTTTATGCCTCTGCGTATGCCACTCCGTGTTGGTTGAGGAATCGCATTAAAGAAGAGTTGAGGGAACTAAGAGATGCTTCGACTAGCTCAGCATGACAATTGTTTTACGAACAACGAGCAACTATACACGATCAACTTCATTTGTCATCCCCAACAAAGTCGAGGGATCTCTTCAAAGGATTGAAGAGAAAAGAGCAATGAGATGCTTCGGCGAAGTCTATCCCTTTAAATCGGGACTCAGAACGACAGCGTAATGTTTCACTTGCGCGCTCAACATGACAAATAACCTTAACTAAACGACATTGAATGACGATTAATTAATTTTTTTTTTTTGATTTGATATTTTTTTTTATTAGTTTTGCCTTGAACTAACTAAAACTTTATTACCATGAAAAAGTTTGTATTTTTCCTAATGGTTGCCGGAATGCTTTCAATGGTTGCATGTAAGTCAGCTCCTAAGCAAGAAGAACAGCCTGCTCAAGAACAAATCGAGCAAGTTGATACCAATGCTACTGTTGAAGCTCAAACCGACACTGTACCTGCAGCTGAGTAATTAATTGTTGCAGAAAAAATAAAAAACATCCGGTCATAACCGGATGTTTTTTATTTATGAAGGGTTCTAGTTGTTCTTTTTTATCTGAATGGATAGCTCATCGAGCTGTTGCTGGCTGATAGTGGAAGGGGAATCGATCATCACATCGCGGCCTGCATTGTTTTTAGGGAATGCTATGTAATCACGAATAGAGTCGCTGCCACCAAAAAGCGAGCAAAGCCTATCGAAACCAAAGGCAATACCTCCGTGCGGAGGTGCGCCGTACCTAAAGGCATTAAGCAGGAACCCAAACTGTTTCTCGGCCTCCTCCTTGGTAAAGCCAAGCGCATCGAACATAGCTTGCTGCAATTCCCTATCAAAGATTCTTATTGAACCACCACCAATTTCAACTCCATTAATAACTAAGTCGTAAGCATTTGCCCTTATTCTTCCGGGATCTGTTTTAAACAGATGAATATCCTCTGGATTTGGCGATGTGAAAGGATGGTGCATGGCAAAGAAACGCTGTGCCTCGTCGTCCCACTCCAGTAGTGGGAAATCAACAACCCAAAGGGGAACAAACACTTCCTTTGACCTTAGGCCAAGCCTATTGCCCATCTCAAGCCTTAACTCACAAAGAGCGGAGAGCGTTTTCTTTTTTGGACCAGCCAAAATTAGAATAAGGTCGCCCTGTTTGGCTCCCATGGCATTGGCTATTGCCATTAAATCGTCGGGTGAGTAAAACTTATCAACTGTCGATTTTATTCCATCGTCGGCAAAGCGAATGTAAACAAGGCCGCTGGCGCCAACCTGAGGACGTTTCACAAACTCTGTAAGCTCATCGAGCTGTTTACGGGTATAACCTGCACACCCATTGGCACAGATTGCACCAACATACTCAGCATCGTCAAAAACCTTAAACCCTTTACCCTTAACAATCGAGCTTAGCTCCACAAACTCCATCCCAAAGCGCAGGTCGGGCTTATCGGAACCATATTTTTCCATTGCCAAGCTGTAAGGCATACGTTGGAAGGGTTCAGTAAAATTGATACCCTTTACATTTGCGAAAAGGTGTTTGATTAACCCCTCAAAGGTGTTGAGAACGTCATCGCGTTCCACAAACGACATCTCGCAATCAATCTGTGTGAACTCTGGCTGCCTGTCGGCACGTAAATCTTCGTCGCGAAAACACTTTACAATCTGAAAATACTTGTCAAAACCGGCTACCATTAGTAGCTGCTTAAACGTTTGGGGCGATTGAGGCAATGCGTAGAACTCCCCTGGATGAATACGTGATGGAACTACAAAGTCACGAGCCCCTTCAGGTGTAGATTTGATAAGGAACGGCGTTTCCACCTCAATAAATCCTTGCATGTCGAGGTATTTACGAACCTCTTGTGCCATTCTATGACGAAGCAAAAGAGCATTCTTAACCGGATTCCGACGCAAATCGAGGTAACGGAACTTCATTCTAAGCTCATCGCCACCGTCGGTATCATCTTCAATGGTGAAAGGAGGAATATCGCTGGCATTAAGCACCTTAATCATGTTAGCCCGAACCTCAATATCGCCAGTTGGCAACTTACTGTTCTTGCTGGCGCGCTCCACCACCTCGCCCGAAATCTGAATAACATATTCACGACCAAGTTCCTTTACCATCTCTTTAACAGGGCTGGGACAACTTTCGTCAATAACAACCTGGGTAATTCCATACCTATCCCTAAGGTCAATAAAGGTCATTGCACCAAGGTTACGAATACGTTGTACCCATCCGCTCAGGGTAACGCTGCTGCCCACATGAGCAACTCTAAGCTCTCCGCAAGTATGTGATCTGTACATATCTAAATAACATTTTCAGGTTGCGAATGTAAAAATAAAAAACGATGCTTTAACTATATTTGATATATTTGGGCAAAATCTTGAATGGAAAACTCAAAAAAACACGAATTTTTCATGCGCGAGGCTCTTAAAGAAGCCCAAAAAGCCCTGCTTAAGGATGAGGTGCCCATTGGGGCAGTTATTGTTTGTAACGATAGAATAATATCCAGAGCGCATAATCTAACTGAAACTCTCGGCGACCCCACTGCTCATGCCGAAATGCAAGCCATTACTGCTGCCACAAACTATTTGGGCGGTAAGTACCTAAACCAATGTACCCTTTATGTTACCATTGAACCCTGCCCCATGTGTGCTGGCGCAATGTACTGGGCACAGCTTGGCGAACTGGTTTACGGGGCAACCGACCCCAAACGAGGATTCTCAATAATTGCAAGTAAAACGCTACACCCAAAAACAAAAGTTATTTCTGGAGTGCTTGCCCTTGAATGTTCATCAATTGTTAGCACATTTTTTAACAGAAAAAGATAATTTTATGGCTTAATTTTTGTTTTTTAATTTGATGTGATATTTTTGAGGGCATTAACAAAGTTTAAAACATAATTAAAACCAATACCTATGAGAGTTAGATTTGTGAAACATTTTTTGCTGGGCATTTTTGCAATTGGTGCCGTTTCAGTTAGCGGACAAAGCATTAACGATGCCATTCAGGCATACAACAACGCCGCTACCGTTTACAAGCAGGATCCTGAAAAAGCGTTGAAGGATATTCAATCTGCACTTCAAATTGCTGAACAGCTGGGAGAGGAAGGTGCTGAAACCAAGCAAAAGTGCGAGGAGTTAATTCCTACCATTTACTTTCAGGCTGCAATGGCTAAATACAAAGCTAAAGATTTGCAAGCCACACTCGACAACCTTGAAAAGGCAGAGGAAGCTGCTATAAAGTACAACGATGGTGCAGTAAAAAGCCGCGTTGAAAAAACAATGCCAAAACTATACAATGTTCTTGGCAATAACCTTTTCAAGGAAAACAAGTTTGAGGAAGCCATAACCAATTATGGCAAAGCCATTAAGCTCGACCCCAACTTTATCGACCCATACCTTGGCACAGCCCTTGCTTACGAGGGTCTTAATAACGAAGAAAAAATGGTTGAGTTCCTTGACCTTACCATTGATATGGGAGGCAAGGCAAACGATGCCACCAATGTTGAAAAGGCTAAAACTAAAGGGAAAGCTTACTTCCTCAAAAAAGCCGATGAGGCCCGTAATGCCAATAAACTTAACGATGTGGTTAAGCTACTTGATATGGCCTTGAAGTACGATGGCGACGATTACGATATTTATCGCCTTATGACCATCAACTACAGCAAGCTCGAGCGTTGGAGCGATGCCATTGAGTACGGCAACAAGGCTCTTGAACTTGTTAAAGGAACCGCTGAGGATAAGGCTGAGCTTTATTTCCTAATTGCTGGTGCCTACCATAAGCTCAATAAAATCAGCGATGCTTGCGCTGCATACAAGAATGCTGCATTTGGCACATTCAAGCCCAATGCCGATTACCAGATTCAACAGCTAAAATGCCAGTAACACAACTTTTTACTATCTTTGAGGGCTGCAAATGCAGCCCTTTTTTTATTGATACTCAAACCTATCAAGATGTCAAATAAATTCCGAATAGTTTTTTCCGATGTTGACGGAACCCTTCTCAACAAAAATCGCGAACTTTCATCAGCTACAATCTTTCAAATCCGTAAACTTACACAGCATAATATTCCTTTCGTAATGGTATCGGCACGAATGCCAGCAGGCATGATTCACCTGTATAGAGAGGTGCCAATGGACAACCCTGCAATTTGTTACAACGGCGCCCTTATTCTGAAATCAATTGAAGATGGAATTAATGGTAATAACAAGCTCTTTTCAACATCAATTGGTTACAGTGTTGCAAAAACGGTTTACAGCATCTGCCATAAATTTGATTTGCACTTCAGCCTTTACTCCAACAACCAGTGGTTTGCATCAAAAAACGACGAATGGCGTTTACGCGAGGAGAACAACACTAAGGTAAAAGCAACAATTTACTCCAACATGGAGTATAAAATTAGCGAGCTGGAAAATGAACAGCAGCACATCCACAAGCTAATGGTGATGGGCGAGAGCATGCTAATCGACGCTTTACATAACCATCTGGTAAGCCAGTTTACTGGTAAAATCAATATTTACCGTTCAAAGGATACTTATATCGAAATAACCCCTGCAAGCATCAATAAGGCAGCTGGATGCCTTATCCTTTTAAACCATCTCAAACATAAGCCTGAACAGGCAATTGCATTTGGCGATAACTTTAACGATACTGAAATGCTGCAAACGGTTAGCTTGGGTGTTGCAATGGGAAATTCGCCAGCAGAGGTTAAGGAGAAAGCCAAAATGGTTGCCCCGGCAAATATCGACGATGGGGTTGCCAGAACCCTTGAAACCATATTCAAATTTGCATAGCTTATGACCGAACTTGAGCTACTTGCCCCCGCAAAGGATTTGGAAACAGGCATTGCTGCCATTACACACGGTGCCGATGCCGTTTACATTGCTGCTCATAAGTTCGGTGCCCGCGAAAAAGCCGGAAACCCCATTGAGGACATCGCTGAACTTTGCCATTTTGCCCATGCATACCATGCCAGAGTTTATGTTACCGTTAACACTATCATTTTTGATAATGAGCTAAAAGAGGTGCAGGAGCTCATCAACCAAATATACAATGCTGGTGCCGATGCAATTATCATACAGGATTTTGCCATTCTTGCTATGGATATTCCTCCTATTGCCATACATGCCAGCACCCAAATGCATAACATTGACGCTGATCACATTAACTTTCTAGAAAGAAATGGCGTATCGAGGATTGTTTTACCAAGGGAATTAACCCTTGATGAAATATCCAACCTACGCAGCAAAACAAAAGCTGAGTTTGAATTTTTTATACATGGGGCGTTGTGCGTTTCATATAGCGGACAATGTTACATGAGTTACTCGCTTTCAGGACGAAGCGCCAATAGAGGCGCTTGTGCCCAACCCTGCCGCTTACCTTACGATCTGGTTGACGAAATGGGTAACATACTGGCTAAAAACAAACACCTCCTATCGCTAAAGGATCTTAACCTTAGCGGCTACCTTGCCGATTTGATTGATGCAGGAATAACCTCGTTCAAGATTGAAGGCCGCCTTAAAGATATTGCCTACGTAAAAAACATTACTGCGCATTACAGCAAACTGCTAAACAGCTTCATCGGCCTAAACAAACAATACAAAAGAGCTTCGAGCGGAAAGTGTGCCTATACCTTCCCCCCCGATCCTGAACGAACCTTTAACCGCGGGTTTACCACCCATTTTATTGATGGTCGAAAACCTAACCAAGCATCATTAAACACCCCAAAATCATTAGGGAAAAGAATTGGTATGGTTGTCCGTATATACCGGAACTACTTCTGTATTAATTCAGCTGAAACCATACATAATGGCGACGGATTGTGTTTTTTTAACTCTCAAAATCAACTTGTGGGATTTAGGGTCAATAAAGTAGATGGCGATAAGGTATTTCCTAACCAGATGCCCACTGACCTAACTATTGAAACAACTATTTACCGTAACGAGGATTTTGAGCTGGAACAGACCCTTAATCGTAAAAGCGCCGAGCGTAAAGTTGAATGCAATATAGATGTATTTATTACAGCCAACAATATCAAGCTAAGCATTAAGGATGAAGATGGGGTAAGCGCACTCATTGAGATTCCTAATGGGTTCGACAAGGCCAAAAATCCAAATTATCTTGATACAATTGAAAGCCAGCTTCGAAAAACGGGTGACACCATTTTCAATGTTAACAGGGTTAACATTGAATGTTCTACTGAAGTTCCATTTATCCCCACAAGTATAATAAACTCAGCTCGCAGGCAGTTAACCTTACAGCTCCGCACCAAAAGGATAGAGTTACACAAACAAAACCTTAGAGATAATACAAATAACCCGGCCACAGTTCCTAACCCAATCCTAACGTATAAAGCCAATGTTGCCAACAGGGCAAGCACCAATTTCCTGCTAAAACATGGAGCCCAAAGCATTGAACCTGCATTTGAGGTTAAGCGCCCCAAGGGCGAGGTGGAGCTGATGGTTACCCGATACTGTATCAAACACGAGCTGGGCTTATGCCCAAGCAAGCAAGGCGCCAAACCAACCGGACGACTTTATCTCAAAAATGACCATAACCTTTTTCCTCTGGTTTTTGACTGTAAGAACTGTGTGATGAAGGTGATTCAACCCAATAAGTAAAAGTTTTTTAAAAATTAGATTGATGATTATACTTGAAACACCCAGCAACTGGCCTGATTACGAGTTAATCGACAGCGGCGATGGCGAAAAGCTAGAACGGTTCGGCAGCCAAATTCTGGCTCGTCCCGAGCCACAAGCCATTTGGCGAAAAGCACTTTCACAAGCCGAATGGAATAGCTTAGCCAATGCATACTTTGTAAAGAAAAAGGGTAACCGCGAGAGCGATAACGAATGGGGCGAGTGGAATAAGAAGGGAAACTGTAAGGAGCAATGGACAATTGGTTACAGCTACAAACAAATGAAGCTAAAGTTCCGTTTAGGCCTTACATCGTTCAAGCATGTAGGCATATTCCCTGAACAAGCAACAAACTGGGATTTTATTTACGATACCATTCAGCATCTATCAGCAGAAAAACCATCGGTTTTAAATCTGTTTGCATACACTGGAGGTGCATCGCTGGCTGCTAGAGCAGCTGGGGCCGAAGTAACCCATGTCGATTCGGTTAAGCAAACCATTACCTGGTCGCGCGAGAATATGGAGCTTAGCAAGCTCGATGGAATTAGGTGGATGGTAGATGATGCCGTAAAATTTGTAGCGCGCGAGGTACGGCGCGCCAAAACCTACAATGGAATTATACTTGACCCTCCAGCCTATGGTAGGGGCCCCGAAGGTGAAAAATGGATACTTGAGACAAATCTATGTCCGCTTCTGGAAAATTGCAAAAATCTATTAACCCATAAAAACTCCTTCCTGATACTAAACCTTTACTCAATGGGCTACTCGCCCATAATAGCCGAAAGTCTGGTTAAAAGCATTTTTAAAGTTGACAAACCAGAAATAGGAGAGCTATATGTAGTTGACAGAGCTGGACGAAAATTACCGCTGGGTGTGTTTTTGCGGTTTTTAAAATAATTTTATCAACAAAAATAAAAAGCCTGCCATAAAACAGGTAAAATATATCAATATAATGTTACTTTTGCATTGATTTTCCGTATATTTGTTTTATGGGAAGTTATTGAAATTTATAAAACCAATGCTGTATGGAACCATTAAAGGTTAACGGTACCAGCCAATATCCAACCATTACTCTCGATAAGGATGCAGGTGTCTTTGAGTTTAAGGGAAACTCTTTACCTGAGGATGCAAAATCATTTTTCGAACCGATAATTACTTGGATTGAAGAGTATGCAAAGAGCCCAAATCCTGAAACAGTGGTGCGATTTAAAATGATTTACTACAATACCCCCAGCTCAAAAATGCTTTTTCAGGTACTGAAGCGATTTGAAAGAATTGCTCAGGATGGCCACAAGATAAGTATAGTTTGGATGTATAATGAGGATGACATCGATATAAAAGATGCTGGGAAAGATCTCTCAAATCATATCAAGATACCTTTCAAGTTGGAATCATATAAGGAATAAAAAAAGGCCGTAAAGGCCTTTTTTTATTGAACAATATTCTAACAACCTATTACCAATCAGTGGTGTAGCTGTGGTTATAAATCCTGTAAGTCTTTAGTTCGCCTGAGGCATCACGGTAGTGGATATAACCTGAGAGCAACGATAGGGTTTTACCTGACGAAGATGTTTCAGCAATCTTAAGGGATTGGTCAGAGTTTACTTTCAAGGTATGATTGCCCTTCCCTTTGAACGACAGCCCAATATTCTCAATAACTACAGGGGGGAAACCCTTCCATTCCAGCACAACCTTTTCAACCACAAAAGGAGAATCGTACTTGGAGCGAATGGTCATATCAACTATTATTCCGGTAACCGTTGCATCATCCTTTGCAATGGCATTTAAATGTATGGGGTCCGATAAGAAAATTGATGCCTTATTGGCTGCAACATCAAAATAGAAAGGTTTTTGAACGGTTACACCCCCAAACATGTATTTTACCAGAATGTTATTCTCCGGATCCTCGTAGCAATTCTCATAGTTATATTTAATAACCACATTATCGGAATTGTTGATAACCGAAGTAATTCTGGCACATTCCGATTTGGTTGTGGGCTTCTTAGCCGTGGAAATGGCTCGCCCATTCAAACGTAAGTAGTACTTAAGTTCGCCAAGGTTGCTTTCCAGTTCAACAAGTTCAATGGAGCTGAGTAATGATTTGTACCGAGTAATACCAAGATTGCACTGGTCAACCCTTCCATCCATAAAGTAATCCTTAAGCGAGCCAAGCTCTGCAATGTTTTTCTCAATCTGTTCAATAGATTCTACTTTATCAACCTGCTCAAGCAAATCTTCCATCTGGCGGGTTAGCTCACGGTCGCGCATCTTGTAATCAAGCACCAGCATTTTCAGCTCTGTTTCCGGGAAAGGATATTTTATATGGTATATGAAATAAACCGACTTGTCGGCACGTTGACGTTTTTCCCAGTAAAACTCACTAACCTTGGAGATAGAAATCCCTTGCAGAAAAGGTACTTTACCTGATTGGGTAGTTGTAGTGGTGGCAAACTTTTCAAGGAATGCATTAACATTATTGTTGAAGCTGGCCTCCTCCTTACGTACCTCGGAACTTGCTTTAACGTTCTCAGCCACGGACGATACTATTTGGGCTTTAACATTTGAAAGGGCGTTCTGCTGGGCATCCTGTGCGGTAGGGCCTGTACCCGTTACAATGATGAAATCCTTTTCCAAACCATTCACCCATTTGGGTTGCTTTCCGCTTTTCTCCAGTAGTTTATCCTGGGCAAAGGTTAGGGTTATAACCCCCACAACGGATAAAGCAAGAAGTAATATCTTTTTCATACTCACATTATTTTAACCCCAAAAGGGGATTGGCAAGTAATAAATATTTTACAAAAACAGCAACCCCAATGGTTGGGGCTGCTGTATGAAATGAATAGGGAAATTATGGGCGTTCCTTAGCCATCTTTTCCATTTCCTCGTTGAATACTTGCTCGAATTTCATCTTATCGTAGTCGAGCTGTAGTTTCTGATCCTTTGAAATACGGTCCTTAATGTTGTTTAGAACCTGATCCTTTGGAACCTGAAGAGCATTGAATACTTGGTAACGACCTTCTTTCTGGAAAGTTTTGGTACAAACCACTTCAACGTTATTCAACTCCTGGTTGATAACCTCACGGGTCATTTGCTCAAACTTCTGCTCAAACTCCATGGCATCGCCAACCTGACGTTCGTTTACATAACGGTCAGCAACAGCCTTCATGGTAGTGCTAATGCTACGTGAAAGGTTGGTTTGTGCATCGATACGAGCTTTGCTCTTGGCAGTACTCAAATCGCTGCTGATACCGTTACCTGTTCCACGGAAGTACTTAGCGTCGGTGTGGAATTCATCATCGTTGCAAGGAACATTAACTTCCTTTCCTAAAGAGTTGTCTGCAGCTTTCTTTGAACCACCGCAACTAGCCAGCATAAAAGCAAAGGTAAAAATGCCGGCAACCATTAATAAATTTCTCATTTTCATAGTCATTCTTTTTTTGGTTAAACTTAAAATCAAGTTGTTATTAAATTAATTATCGGTTTATTTCTGCTGGTACAACCAACTCCAATCCCAGTTGAAGTAAGGAGCAGCACCCCAGTATGCCCAAGCTACTGCAATTTCCTTGCCAGCCTGTATCATCATCTTATCTTTTTCAATGGAATCGTCGTATTGTTTCATTTTAAAGTTCCATACGTTAGCACCATCGGCCAGCATTTTCTGGGTGATTTCGTCGGTTAAACGTACTGCATCGGCGTAGCACTCCATATCGGGAGTAATTTTGCCTAGATACTCAGCTGCCTTATCGGCATTCATGTTAGCCCAAGCAGCCTTGGCACCTGCCATGTACTCAGTACATTTGTAGTTGGCGTACTGCTTATAAATCTCGATTGACAAATCCATGCTCTTGTCAAAGCATTCGCGGCAAACATCGGGAACTGATAGCAGAACGAAAAGAGCCTCTTCGTACTTTTTTTGACCGGCAAGGGCTTGGGCTCCCTTTAGCACCACATCGCACTGAGAGTTGTAGTATTCAATGATCTTTTCCTTACCTTTCTCAATGAAACCCTTGAACTGTCCGGCCCTTACGTTGATATTTTTCAGAGCCTGTATATAGGCTTTATCCTCCGTTTGACCTACACCCTTAACGGATATATTTGTTTGACTGAAGATGTTTTGGCTAGCAGCATCAACAATGTAAAAGGTAACATCCAGGTTTACAGCCTGCATAGGGGGTGCTGTAGGAGTAATCTCCTTGCTAACGACTGTTACGAGTGGTACAATGCAAAAGCGTGGATTAGCAGCAGTAGCGCCTAAACCGTTTTGAGTGGCAATCTGGCTCATCTTGTTAACTAACATCTGGCGAGCCTCCTGGGGTATACCGGTTGCCTGTTCGGGAACAATAGCAGCAAGTGCTATTCTGCCCATGTCGTCAGTTTTCCCTTGGCTGTTTTGTGCGTTAAGGCTTAAAGCAAAGCCTGTTAGCACAGCTATTGATAGTATTAGCTTTTTCATTTTAATATCAGTTACTTTTCACCTAGTATTAGCCAAGCTTCACCCAAACCGCGCATGTACAGCTTTGAGGGTATTCCCATACCGTTCAGGTACTTGCGCAAATCGCTAACAAATGAGCGGGTGTCAACTGCTCTTTGGCGACCTTTTTCGTCAGTACGCATCATAGGGATACGAACCTGCTCAAACTTCATGAAGTTTTCAGTTGCATCGGAAAGGTTAAAGCGACCTTCCACGCAGTTATCGGCAAACCAGTCCTCAATAATGGTTGATAGCTCATTGCCATCGCTGCCAAACTCTGACTCCAGATTCTCGCCCCAGTTAGCCCAAACCTTTATTTGAACCTTAACCTCACGTCCTTTGGCAAACATATCCTCAAAATGACGCATAAGGCCTGCGTTGAAGTTATCCATGTGGCTAAGCACAGCTTCCTCGAGCAAAAGTTCAGGCGAAGCCGATGTGGATGGGCTACCTGCCCCAGCCACACCCGATACCTGTTTTGCCGTATATGCATCGAGGCCCTTTAGGTTAAATACAATGTATTTCTGGGGTCCTTGGCGCTTTACCTCAAAGTCCAAGTCCATTATAATATCGGCCTTGGCAACCCGTTTTAAAGCATCAATGGGACTTTCGGCCATCTCTGAGCCGCTCGATGAGCTTGTTAGCATTGACGATTCGGCACGTTCCTGTTCCAGATTTTTAAGTTCCTGCTCCAGGTCCTTAAGAGGAAAGCCCCTATCGGCCATTATTTGACCCATTTTGGTAATAACCAAACGTAAATCGGGATCGGTTTGCAGAGCAGTTTTGTAATCGGGGAGAACCTGTTTCAAACCCTGGTTGTTAAACTCCATTTTGTACCCGCGACTAATGCAGTACTGATCGCTGGGAACAACCATTATTATGGGTTTTTTGGCTTGACCAAATGCAAGAACTGCAAAGGCAAGCAACGAAAATGTAAGTAGTAGTCGTTTCATATTCACTATCATGTATTAGAATCCTGAATCCAGACGACGGGCTATGCCATCGGCTTCAAGCTGTTTACGTAAAGCATCGTACATTACCTGAACGTAGATTGCCACCTTGTAGCCTTTCTTCATTTTAATACGATCCTCCCCTGAGGGATCGGCATCGTTGGTTACGGCAATGTACTGAAGGTACTTACCTCCCACCTCAAAGAACTTTTCAAAGTAATCGGCATGAATTTGTTCAGCGTTGGGCTGGGAACATATTGGAGGGGTTGGAGCAGAGCCACCGCCACCGGGAAGCCCCTTGAAAATACAGGCGGCTACGGCTGCCTCTTTAGCATTCATAACTGCAGCGCCAACATCCTTGCCATACCCCCATACCTTGAAAACCTTGGTTCCATCCTGACCAACACCAACGGGTTCAATCTCATAGTTGTACTGGCTATTCCATAGAATCTTCCGCTCCTTGCGGGTTTGTGCATTAGCTGGTAAAATCATTACCACGGCCAGCACTGTTACTGCTATACTCAATAATACTTTTCTCATACACCTATACTATTTTAAAGTTAGAACATAAATTTTACACCAAACATTGTTGCCATACCTTTACGATCAGTAAATATTTCGTCCCATGTTAATCCGGTATCGCCATCATCGTCTTCAGCATTACCAATAAACGAGTATGAACCAATGCCTCCCATTAGCTGGAAGTTATGTTTCAAATTTAGTGCCAAATTTGCTCCAGCTTTCAGATAAAGAACTTTTAATGTACTACTGGACAAATCCGATTGATTAGCCTGTTCCTGCCCTAAACCAATATATGGGCGCAATTCCAGGTTACGGATAAGCATGAATCCCTTAGCCAAACCTGCTCCGTAGTGTAAGAAGGCAATGTTCTCGTAATTTACAAATCCAACTTCATAATCCTTTACCTGAACACCACCCTCAACGTAAACAAACAGTGCCCTAATGCCAACATATCGACCCATACGTGCATCAATTCTGCCGTAAACACCACCAACCTCACCAGCTTCATAGCCAACCAGTAACTCTAGGCCAAGATCGTTCTGCTGACGAAGCAGATATCCCTCGCGTAGCCTTCTACCTGCAGTTTGGTAAAACTGTGAGGTAGGCATATCGCCTTTGGCAACCTGCCGGTTATCGACAATCTTACTGGTTGCGCGAATTACACCTCTAAAACGTGGCTCCACGCTGTTGGTTTTTTCATTGTAAACATACTCATAGGCAAAGTAGCGGTGATCGCATTTTAATCCTTCCTTCAACCCAATTTTAGCCCGAATTGGCCTAACCTGATGAATGGTGGTTTTTACCATGAAATCTTCATGTTTCATTTCAAGGTAGTAAAGGCTTTCATCATATCCTTTCTGAACAAGTTCTGTAAGTAACTGATCCTCTGTTTTTTGTTTAATTAGTTTACCAAGCTGAGTATCCTCAGTGGGTTGCGAAGCGGTGGCATATACAACAGTTTGAGTAACAAACTCAATAGGAATATTTAGCTCCTGGAACTTTTTAATTTTTTCCTGACGAACAGCGGGAGAGTCTTCAGGATAAATCCAGCAATCGTAGAGTGCATTCTGGGTTTCCTCATTGAACTTTACCTTATAAAGATACCCATTAACGGTGGCCTTCCATCCCTTCATTTTCTCAACCTTTGCCTCTTTCATGGTGAGGATATTCTGGTAATCGAGCACCAGTATGTAACTCTTCTCAATCAGGCGGTTCCCATAATCCTTAAGTATATTATCGCCTCGCTTTGTGGCTTGGGCTTTTATGTACTGGGCGTCGGTAGCATTAAACATACCCCTATCGAAAATGAGGTCCAGATCCATTGAGCCGTCATCCTTACGGTTGTACCACTTACTAACAATTGACTTTGACACCCCTTTCTGCATCAGAAAGCTTTCGATGGCTTTGGTTGGAACAACAGAGGCATCGCCTCGGGTAAAGGGTGCTTCAAATACCAAAGCATCCAGGTTGTTGTTGTAATACTTATCGGTAAACTTTACTTCCGGAAATTTTGCTTCCACCTCCGAGGCATGGTTTTCACCCGGGAACTTCATGTAGAACACTGTGATGGAACTACGGTCGTAGGTGGATGGAATGCGATTCCCTTTTTCAATATCCTGAGCGTAAATATTGGCACTAAGCAGTAAGGCCAAAAGCAAATATCCCTTTTTCATACTTTATCACTTTAAAGTTATTGAATAAAGTTACGGCAATTTTTTTATTTTAAAACTTTTTTTGGCCATATGGATTGATAAATATCACCAAAAAACGTTTGTTTAAAGCAGATTGCATTTAATTAAAGCAACAATTCATTGCATTCGTCAAAAAAATAAGGGAAGGTTAAACCTTCCCTTATTTTTAATTTCGCTTATGGTTTAGGCTATATGCCCGCAGCTCTAACAATATTTTTGGGGATATCGGTGTTATCGAGCAAAGGAACAAACAGCTGCTGACCACTACCAATTGCAAATACTGGCACGGGTTGACCAGTATGTGAGCCCGATGTCCACCCTACTGCAGCTTTTGAATTTAGTATCTGAATGGAAACCTTTGAAATGGGGTCAGTTTCGCTGTATGTGGTTTTTTCATTTGATTTTAAACCCTTAAAGGCTACGTTGTATGCATCATTCAGCATCTTGATATCGTTTTCGTTTAGTTCAATATCTTTTGAAAGCCCTGTTTTATCGGACAAGAACTTCAGCAAATCGTCAAACTTAGCCTTTGGGTTTTGTTCCTTATATTCAGCAATAAGCTTATGTAAACGCTCCTCGGATGCAGTTTGGTAATGGAGTAACTTAACGTGAAAATCGTACTTGTTTTCCCTGTTTCCAATTGAAAGTCCACCAGTTTCGTGATCAGCAGTAACCACTATTAACGTTTCGTGGGGATGTTTCCTGTAAAATTCCAAGGCAACATCAATAGCACGGGCAAAAGCAAGCACTTCATGAATCACAGTTGCTGCATCGTTGTCATGGGCAGCCCAATCAATTTTGCCCCCTTCAACCATAATAAAAAAACCGTTGGGGTTATCCACTACCTCAATGGCTTTACGGGTAATATCGGCAAGGCTTATATCGGATTCCGAACGGTCAATTTCATACTGTAATGTGTTGCTAGGTGCAGGATTTGGGGCAGAGTAAACAATGGATTTTGCTCCTACTGCCACCAAAGAGTCTACCTCCGTTAGCGATGAAGTAAATTGGTAACCTCTAACCTTTCCCAACTCGTATACGCTTACGGCATTGGAATCGGTTTTGGAACCATAGGGTTCAAGAAAACCACCCGATGCAAAAAAATCGTAATTTGACTTTAGCAGCTGTTTAGCAATATCGTAGTAACTGCTACGTGAGCCAACATGGGCATAAAAAGCTGCCGGTGTTGCATGGTCAATGCTTACGCTGGTTAAAATGGCAACTTTCTTCCCAGCTTCCTTAAACTTTTTGGCTATGCTGTATAGAGTATCCGTCCTGTCGTAAGTTAAACCAATGGTGTTGATTGAAGTTTTGGTACCGGTTGAAAGAGCAGTTCCGGCAGCTGCTGAACAGGTAACATACCTGTTATGTGCATAGGTAGTAGAAAGCGAAGCAACGGGGAAACGGGTAAACGACATTGCCGTGCTGTCGTGCAAAACACTATCGGCATACAGCTTTGCAAGTGTCACGTGCGATACTCCCATTCCATCGCCAATAAAGTAAAATACATACTTTGCCTTGGGTTCATGTTTCCCGCAGGAAGCCATGGCTAGAGCGAGCAAAATTGTTATTAGGGTTCGGGCTCTCATCTCTTATGATTTAAAAAATTTATTGAATGTATTGATAACAAAACTACAGTAAAAAAGTTGGAGTAGCATACAAGCCTTTAACTCGGTTTATTAAAAGGTGTTAAAAAACAGGAAGCTGCCCTTGGGCAGCTTCCTGTAAGAATGGTATAAAAGCAAATTATTTTTTCTTATCGGCTTTGCGGGCAGCGTAAACAATCTTGAGTGCACTGGCCTTTCGCAACTCCTGCTTAACATCGGTAACAATACCCATACGGGTATCCTTGTCAATTTTGAGTGATGTGGTAAGCAAGGGCTTTTCATCTTCCTTCATTGCTTCACGCTCCGATGCGATAAAATCGCGAATATCGTCGAGCGATTTGAAAGAATCGTTAAGCTGAATGCGTGGCTCAGTACCAAACAGTGATTGAAACTGCCTCATAGGAGGACCAATGTAGATATACGATACCAACGACTTCTTTTCCAACTTGTTTACTTCAGTGGCTTCGGGCAACTGGCTACGAACCATTAGCGTGGTTTCACGCATGGTTGTACTAACCATGAAGAAGAAAAGAAGCATGAACACAATATCGGGAAGCGAGGCAGTTGAAATAGCCTGCAACTCGTTTTTACCTTTTCGTTCAAACTTAGCCATAACTACTTTCCTCCTACGTTCTTAGGTTCAGCTTCGGAAATCTTCAATGGAATTGCCTTTGAGATTGTTTCCTGCTCTTCCTTGGCTAACTTGCTGAAAGGCTTTCCGTAAACTGAAGTTGATAGTTCGTCGCGTAACTCATTGTATGCAGCAACCAATTCGTTCTGAACCTTCATGTACATCTCGTACGATGTACCACGGTCGTTCTGAAGCGAAACAACGCCCTTGGATACTTTATACTTTCCGATTACGGGTATATCCTTTTCCTCGAACTCGGAAAGGTTTGGGTCGTTATTCGGGTTCATAATGAACTCCTTGGTCTTATCTTTCAACATGCTAACCTCCATGGGTTCACCACGGACAAGTAACTTATCGCTCTTGTTGATAAGCACAGAGAAAATATTCCTGCGCTTAACCTCAACATCATCCTGTTTCTGATTGGGATCGGGCATGGGAGGAAGCATCCTCGTAAGACCCGTATCCACGTTCATGGTAGTGGTCATCAGGAAGAAGATGAGCAATAAGAACGCAATGTCGGCAGTTGAACTGGCATTTACTTCTGGTACTTTTCTTGCCATCTTTATACTTAGAATTTTTCAGGTTAGCCGAACTGAGCCGGCTAACCATTTGTTTAAACTACTTATGGAATACACTGCGAACGCCGGTAAATAACAACAATAGCATAGAAATGCCAAATAACATGTATGTTGCAATTAAACCGGTATCGCTAATAATCAGAACGGTAGGATTTGAAAGGTCAGCGTTTTGAGTTGGCGATGGAATTGGAGTGGCATCAGCCAAAACATAGCCAATTACAAAGATTACAGCAACTGCCAGTAATCCTACCAACGATTTGGTGACATTCTTGGGGTTTCTAATCATGTTAACTACTGGAAATACAAGAGCCGACACAGCGGAAATGGCAAACAGAATATATGCCCAATCAATGAATGGTTCTACAGATTCTATATCCTGGTTGCTTAAAAAGAATAGTATGGTTATAACAATAGAAACACCCATTAATAGCCACGAAAGAACCTTTGTATAGGTTGATAATGAGCTATTCATGGCCAATTATTTTTGAAGGTTAAACTTAACAAGAATATCGAGTAGGCTTACTGAAGCATCTTCCATTTCATTGGTGATGCTATCAATCTTATTGAGCAGGTAGTTATAGAATACCTGAAGAATAATAGCAACAATAAGACCGAATACGGTAGTGATAAGAGCAACCTTAATACCACCAGCAACAAGCGACGGAGAAATGTCACCAGCAGCTTGGATAGCATCAAAAGCACCGATCATACCGATAACAGTACCCATAAACCCTAACATAGGAGCAATTGCGATGAAAAGCGAAATCCAGGTTAATCCCTTTTCCAGCTGACCCATCATAACTGAACCGTAGGTAACAATTGATTTCTCAACAACTTCGATACCTTCGTGAACACGGTCAAGACCCTGATAGAAAATGCTGGCAACAGGACCACGGGTGTTACGGCAAACTTCCTTAGCAGCCTCAACACCACCATTTTTCAGGGCTTCCTCAATATTGTTGAGTAACTTTTTGGTATTGGTGGTAGAAAGGTTTAGGTAAATAATACGCTCAATTACAATAGCCAAACCAAAGATTAAGGTTAAAAGAATGGATGCCATAAATCCAGGACCACCCTCAATGAATTTGGTTTTGATAGCCTTGTGTAACGATTGTTCTTCAACTGCAGGGGCTGCAGGTGTTACTGCCTGATCTGCCTGATCTGCTTGCTCCTGAACCATTGCTGAGTCAGGTTGTGCTGCAGGTTCATCCTGTGCATTTACAAAGGTTGATGCTCCAAACGAGAGCACTCCCAATACTGCTACTAGTGTGAATAGCTTTTTCATGGTTTGATTGTCGTTTAATTATTACTAAAGGTTTGTTTTGTTTGTTCTCAAATTTAGTTAAACATTAAAAGGCTGGCGGAGAGAGAGGGATTCGAACCCTCGATACGCTTTTGGCGTATACACGCTCTCCAGGCGTGCGCCTTAGACCACTCGGCCATCTCTCCAAAATTACGAAATACTAAACAAAGAACCTTTAAAACGTGGCGCAAATTACAAAAAAAATATTGAAAAAAACAATGACTATTTCAATGTTATTTCGCCTGCTATGGATTTTTCTAACTCATGGGCAAGTTCCTTACCATAAAACCCTTTGCCTAGCAAAAACATTAGCTTAGCAACTGCTGCCTCATAGGTTATATCGCGGCCGCTAACCACACCCAATCGTTTCAGCATAAGGCCATTCTCATACTTATCCATGTCAACCCCGCCAGCCTTGCATTGAGTAACGTTAAACACAACTATATTATTGTTTATGGCGTATTCCAGTTTCTTCAAAAACCAGTTCTGCATTGGTGCGTTGCCCGAGCCGTAGGTTTCCAGTATAACCGCTTTTACCCCTTTGGTGGTTAAAACGGATTCCACAACATTTTCCGATATTCCCGGAAAAAGTTTAAGCACAGCAATAGAGCTATCGAGTTGTGTATGGACAATAAGCCGCTGTTCCTGAGTAGGGTAATGAATAAAAGGGTAATTGTACTTTATTGATATCCCTGCCTCGGCAAGGGGGGGGTAGTTGTCGGAACGGAAGGCATTAAAATGTTCGGAGTTATGCTTGGTTGTTCTGTTTCCACGGTATAGCCTATTCTCAAAGAAAATGGTTACCTCTGGTACCATTGCCTGCCCGTTTTGAATGGAGGCGGCAATCTCAATGGCGCTGATAAGATTCTCCTTCCCATCGGTTCGTAACATGCCTATGGGCAGTTGGGACCCGGTCAGAACAACGGGTTTTGACAACCCCTCGAGCATAAAGCTCAAAGCAGAAGCTGTAAACGACATGGTGTCGGTTCCATGGAGAATCACAAAACCATCGTAACTTTGGTAATTATCGCCAATTATTGCCGCTAACTTACTCCAGAAATCGGGATTGTTATCCGATGAATCGATTGGTGGGTCAAATGAGTATGTACAAAGGTTGAAGCCAAATTTTTTAAGTTCGGGAACCTCCTGTTCAATTTGCTCAAAGTTAAATGGAGCCAATGCACCGGTTTCGGGGTTTTGTTTCATCCCAATTGTCCCACCAGTGTAAATAATTAGAATTGATGTACTACCCGATTTCATCTATCTGAAGTTTGAAGAGTTTAACGGCATTTTGAGTGGTTTGTTTCGCAACCTGCTCCACAGTAACTCCGAGTAACTCGGCTACCTTGTCAGCAATGTAGATAAGGTTATAGCTCTCGTTCCGCCTACCCCTGACAGGCACTGGCGATAGGTAGGGGGAATCGGTTTCCAATATAATTTTGTTTGGATCCATCTGGTTTACTAAACCGCCAACCCCTCCATTCTTGTAGGTTACAATACCACCAATCCCCACCAAAAAGGTTTTGTATTGGTCAATATGTTTATAATCGTCAATAGTTCCAGTAAAGCTGTGAAAAACTCCCTTAAGCGTGTTGTCAATTTCCTGATCGACAATATCAAAAATCTCCCTGAAAGAATTGCGGGAATGAATTACAACCGGAAGGTTGAGCTTTTTGGCCAGCCTGAGCTGATGCCTGAATGCCTCCTGCTGCTGTATAAAGTATGTTTTATCCCAGTACAAATCGATTCCAATTTCCCCAATGCCCCAGAACTTGTTCTTGGCCAACTGCTCCTCAACGTGATAGATTTCCCTTTCAAACCCATTGCGGACAGAGGTAGGATGCAATCCCATTAAGGGGAAGCATTGTGGAAAGCGATTGCAGGTATCGAGCAAACGGTTGGTAGAGGAGGAATCGATATTTGGTAAAATGTGATATTGCACACCTACCTCGGCAGCACGCTTAAGAACAGTTTCACGATCGGTATCGAACTCTTCCGAGAAAATATGTGAGTGAGTATCAATTAAAAGCATGGCTTACTCCTTTTGAGCTGCATAGTAGGTTCTGCTTCCGGGTGTTATGCTATCGAGCTGTGCTGAGAGCTTGGATACCACATTCCTGAAAGCCTCAAGATTTTCCTGTTTAACGGGCTCCACGGGAGGTGATTTCATTTTTAGAGGGTCAATGGGTGAACCATTCATCCAAACACGCATGTCGAGGTGTGGGCCAGTGGCATAGCCTGTACGACCAACATACCCTATAATATCGCCCTGTTTTACGCGCGCGCCCCTTGCAATTCCCTTGGCAAATCGTGAAAAATGATTGTAGCCAGTTGTATAAACGCTGTTATGGCGAATTTTAATGTAATTACCTGCTGCCTTATCGTAACCCATATCAATTACAACACCATCGCCTAGAGCCATTACAGGAGTCCCTTCAGGAGCAGCATAATCCACACCGGAATGAGGGCGGTAAATTTTTAGCACGGGGTGGAACCGATTCCCACTAAAACGGCTTGAAATGCGTGAAAAGCGGAGCGGAGCTTTGAGGAACGACTTACGAAGTGAGTTCCCTTTTTCGTCCCAGTAGCTGGCTACGGAGTCCTGCTCAAACCTGAATGCGTAAAATTTCTCGCCACGATGTTCGAACCATGCAGCATAAATAGTCCCAATCCCAATTGATGTGCTATCAACATAAAGCTCATCGTACATCACCCTGAACTTATCACCCTTAAAAAGGCCAAAGAAATCGACTGTCCAAGCAAAAATATCGGAAAGCTCAAGTGCAAGCATGGGATTTAGTCCATTTGCCTTCATATCGACCCATAGCGACGTTTTGATTTCAGCCTCTGAAATTTTCCTTACAGGTACAATCTCCTTTTTAAAGGGGTAAACATAAAGGGAATCGGTAAGGTTAAAAACGAAATATTCAACAGGCGAAACCTCATAAACAAGGTAAGCAGGAGTTTGAAGGGAATCCTTTCGGGCGAAAACCTTATACCGAGCCCCCGCTCTCACCTTTTTCACATCAAAGATATCGGGCGTAAGTGAGAGCAGAAACTCATTAACATTACCAGTTAGGTTTAAGCTGAAAAGTATTTTCCCCAGTGTTTGGTTCCTCCTAACGGTGTATTCGGTAACATAAAACGAATCGATAGGAATACCATACTCCAGTATGGGTTGCACATCCTCTACCAATGGTTTTTGATCCTTTTCAGGCCTGTATAGCTTAATGTAGGCTGTACCTATGAAATAGTCAATTATGAACACTGTGAGTAAAGAAATAACTAAAATGGGTAAAATCTTTTTAAGCATAAATTTTCTGAATTTTGCCCCAAAACTACCAAAAAAGAATGTAAATGCATTTTGGTTATTCTATTTTGATGTAGGTTTGCAGAAAAATTAAAAGATGAGCGAAACACAGAAAAGAACCGAGCTTTACGAACTGGGTGAGTTTAAGCTGATTGATAGGTTAACCGAGCCGTTTGCCCCAAAACAACAAGAGACACTAAAAGGGGTGGGCGATGATGCTGCGGTAATATCATGCGGAAAAGGTGAATGCCTTGTGGTTACCACCGATTTGCTCCTTGAAGGAATTCATTTCGACCTAACCTACACCCCCCTTAAACACTTAGGCTACAAAGCTATTGTGGTTAACCTCAGCGATGTTTCCGCAATGAACGCAACCCCTAAACAGGTAACGGTTTCCATAGGCGTTTCGAAGCGCTTCTGTGTGGAGGATCTTGATGAACTGTACAGCGGAATCAAGCTTGCCTGCGATAGCTACAATGTTGACCTGGTAGGTGGTGATACATCGTCGTCGATGACTGGAATGACTATAAGTGTTACTGCTATTGGCAGCGCAAAGGAGGATGAAATTGTTTACCGGAGTGGTGCCAAGGTAAATGACTTAATTTGCGTAACCGGTAATTTAGGAGGGGCTTACATGGGGCTTCAACTGCTGGAACGCGAAAAGAGAATCTTCCTTTCAAATAAGGCAGCCAAGCCAAAGCTGGAAGGTTACGACTACATTCTTGAGCGATTCCTGAAACCCGAAGTCCGAAGGAATGTAATTGAGAACCTACGAAAGGCAGGTGTTAAACCTACATCTATGATAGATGTTTCCGATGGGCTATCGTCGGAGCTGCTGCATATTTGCAAGAACTCCAACGTGGGATGCAGGATATACATGGACAAAATTCCTATTGATGAGCAAACCGCACGAATGGCCGAGGAATTTAATATTGATATGTTTACTGCTGCACTGAACGGAGGCGAGGACTACGAGCTTTTGTTCACGGTTCCGCTATCGGAATACCAGGTAGTTGATAGCATGGAAAATGTCAGAGTGATAGGGCATATTGTTGAGCCACACCTTGGTGCATACATGATACCACCATCGGGTGAAGACATAAGGATTACTGCTCAGGGCTGGAATGCTTTACAAAAGGAATAGCAATAAAAAACCCCGCTTGAGCGGGGTTTACTTTTTTTTACTCGTTGATAATTCCTTTGTACTGCTCGGCATTGAGCAAATCGTTCATCTCAGCAGGATTGGACATTTTGATTTTAATCATCCAACCTTCACCATAGGGATCCTTGTTAACGATATCGGGTTGTTCAGTAACCTTAGGGTTAACTTCAACTACCTCGCCACTAACAGGCATAAACATATCGGAAACGGTTTTAACAGCCTCAATGGTGCCAAAAACCTCCTCCCTGGCAAGGGTTTCACCCTGAGTTTCAATCTCAATGAAAACAATGTCGCCAAGCTGTGTTTGGGCAAAATCGGTTACGCCAACGGTAGCCATGCCATTGCCTTCGTCCTTGATCCACTCGTGATCCTTTGTGTACTTTAGGTTTGATGGAATATTCATAGTATTTTCAGTTAATAGTTTTACACTAAAGATTTTGCTGTTCAAAAGTAGTGAATTTTAAGATTGTATGTTCAATCCTATCGGTTTTTTTAATTAGTGCCGCATGTTATTCAGCACATTAGTTAACCAATTCAAACCTGACGCTAAATCCAAAACTGGTATTGGTTGTTCGGAATGTTCTTGAAACCTTAGGGTTATTGAGGGTGCGGTCAAAGAACAGGCGAATGGTTACCTTCTCATTAATCCGGTAGTCAGCAGCTGTTTTGATAGTGCTAATCAGTTGACCTGCAATAATATCGTTCGAATCCTCAACCAACTTTCGAAGAATGGTAGTATTATCGCGTAGCGAAAAATCCACAGTTAATCGTAAATCGCTCTTGATTGCCTTTTTACCACCATCCTCGGCCTGGAAAATAAGAGGTAAATCCTCAAACCGGTAACCAGCTCCTACGATAAACTCGTTGCCATAAATCTCGGTAAGCTGGTTATTGGCAAAGCTCATGGCTAATGAACGGCTATTCTTAATCTCGATCCTGTTGGTAAGGTTATTGTTCCATCCCAAATCGAGCCCAACCAATGGGGTAAATTGCTCGTTTATAGCAACGTTAGTGATCTCGTTCTGCGGGACAAAATCGCCGTTAATGTTACGAACGTAGCTAAACCCATCATCCTCGGGTAAATAGGTAAGATTGCTTGTAAAAGCCCCAATGGTATAGAGCGATCGATACCCATGATTGATAGTAATTGACTTAAACCAACGCTTAAAAGGTTTCATCTTGGCCAAACCATCGTACGATAGCTGCCAGTTAGGCATTGGTATAAGGGGAAAATCGCTTAGCGAGACCTTGCTTGGGGATGTATTGGTGTAAGCGGCCAAAAACGAGGCCCTGAGAACATCCTGCGATAAAGGCCCATAGCCATCGGGAAATCCTGTAACAGGATCTATCACATTGGGGTCATAGCCCTGCGATGGATTTGCAACCCTCCTATCGCGAAGCCTATAGGCAATTTCCAATCGGTTTTGCTTCATCCTTTCAAAAGCCTTGGAGCTTCCAGTCCGTTTACCACCCTCGAATGCAGTACCTATGGTAAGCACGCTAATACTGAAATTTCCTGTTGTGAGCGGACTTAGCACCCTGTAAGAACCCAAACCATCGGATTTAAAAATTTTGCTATTGCTTTTACCCAGTGTTCGCGTAGCGCTAACATCGAAACGGAAGCCCGGTAAAGGTTCCAGTGTTGCTCTGAAGTTAAGATTCTCATTGCGAGTAAAAACTACTGGTGTGTTAAACGATGTGTCGCGGGTGAGCCAACCATTAGTAGCAGCCTTCCAAGCAAAGTCGGGGTCCTGCCAACCAGCTACAAATTCCCAGCCGGGGGCAAGCATACCGTTAAAGTTCTCAGTTCCCAAGTAGTTTACCCCAGGTTTATAACCAGGTAGTAGTGTTCCGTTTGTTTCCGTGTACGATGCTCCCATGCTTTTTACGCTCATCAAAAGTCGGAGTGTGGTTTCAAGGGCAAACTTGGCGGGGTTAATCTTTTCAGGGACTTTGCCTTCAACCACAACCTTGCAGTTCTTATAATCGGCATCGGCCTTAATGGCTACCTTGGTGTCGCCACGTACCTGTGAACTTACCTTTATCTCCTTGCCATTGGGGTCGAAAACCTTTACGGTAACCTTTTCCGTTTTTAGCTTGTGGGTAATAACCTTAGTTGCATTTGCCCTAAGGTTTACCTTTTCCTCCTCATACTTAACCGTTCGGGTTTGGGGTGCAGCCCCCCTTGCCCGCTGGTCAAACTGCTGGTTAACCCTTTTAAGGTATCCTACCTTATTAAATAAGGTATTAATGTTTACCTGCCCATTCAGCTGAATGGTGTTTGAGTTCTGAACTGTATTCCCGGGATCGAACCGTGAAGTATCGGCCAAAATTGGCCCAGCCTGCCAACGGTATATTCCGGTGTAACGCGATGTAACGCTAATCCAGTTAAGTAATGGAATTTTGCTTAACGGAAGGGAATAGGTTATGTTAAACTGATGGTTGTACATGGTGTTTCGTCCACCCCTACGGATATTCTGCCAAACCGAGTCCTTCCACTGCTCATACCTGTCCCTATCCCTATACCTGTCCACCATGCCCTCGGGTTCATCGATACGAGCTGTGGCAGTAGCCACAAAATCAAACTTAACCGATTGGGTTATATCCCAGTTCAGGGAGTAGTTCCTATTCCACATAAAATCCTTTGAAAATGTGGGTAAAAACACCTGATTGGGGTTCTGAATATTTCGGAATTGCTGTTCAAAGTAATTCCTATTCAGATCGGTTCGGAACGAGAGCTGGGTTGGAAATAGGTTAAAGTTAAAATCGCGTATTAAAGCCAAATAGCTTGAATTTAACCATTTTATCTTGCTAAATGGGGATATGTACTTGGGCTGTCGATTATAATTATAGGTAAACGCCCCCCGAATATTGCGCTGAATCCTATGATCAATTCTTACGTTACGGGAGAAAATCTCGCTATAAGAGTAGCTTACCGAAATATTGGCGGGATCCCATAAGCGGGGCTTTGAGCCCATTTTATCAATCTTTACATTGGTGAAGTTGATACTTCGCCTGCGAGTATAATCCTGGGCAATCCGTTTAATGGAATCTCTTTCGCGTTCCGATGCATTACGTAGGGCATCGTCGAGAAGTATATCGGGGTCAAGCGGATTGTACTGGGGGTTTGCCATCGATTCGCCGAATCCAATGAACATTGGAATTTTAATGTTGAACGATGCAGGGAAAAACTTACCCAGCTCAAGGGTTGAGTTGATGTCGTACTGGTAAACTGTCTCCTTGCTCCGCTCGTTAACTTTTTTCTCAATTGAACCAAAACCGGGTGTAATGGTGGTGCCAGCTACGGTAACCATTCCCAAATCGGCAAGTTTTGCCGATAAGCGGGCATTGGCTGCCCATCCGCTTTGATCGTTAAAGTTAGTAAGCCTTAACTCGTTGAACCATGCTATAACCGATTTAGGCATTCTATCATCGGCAGGGTTCCTAATTCCTATCATTATTACCTTAACGTTGCTAAGGTTTGGATTTCCGGTAACTTTTAGCTTACTGTTCCCGCTTTGAACAACATACACAGTATTCAGGGTGATAAGCGATCCCGGTTTTTGCATGGCATTGTTTCGGGCTACTTTAACATCAACCAGTTTATCGAGGTCGATATCAATTACATTCTCCCTTGGCCATACCGCCTCGCGATCGCGTTCCCGGCTATTGTAGTAAAACCCGTAAGGAGTCAGCTTTAATGGTATTTCGTACTCGTAGTAGTTAGTGTTATAGTCGGTACCTATACGGATGAAAGCTGTTACCTCTTGGTCGTTCAATGGATACCCCTCAATAGCTTCGGCATGAACATCCATTTTGAGTCGTTTGTACTGCCTGATATCGATGTTAACATTCTTAAACGCTGCGCGGGCATCGCCATCGGCCAAATCGGTTACCCTGTACTCCATGGCCTGTTCGTTAAGCTGGATAAGCTGGGGTTGACTTGGGTCAATAACCCTATCCACACCTGGTGGCAATACGTAGTTAACGGGTGTTCGTTTGTCGTTCTCCTCAATATTTACGGTTGCTATCGATAAACTGCCTGAAGGTAAATCGCCAACTGGCATACCCTCCTGGCCTTGAATTAGTGAGTAATTGTATTTACGCCACTCGCTACGAACCAGATGCAGCGTAGCAAAACGAAGTATAACCGTATCCTGGAAACCGCGCAGGAACATCCTCATGAAACGGATTGACTTGAAATCTTCAATTGGGCCAACCACCTTCTCGTATTCTGCAATGGGAACCTTAAATTGATACCACTTTACGGCTTTATTTAAGATTTTATCCTTATCGCCTGTTATAACGTTAGTTATAAAATTTTTACCAACCTCCATGTCCTGCGGGCGAAGTGAAATGCGATACTGATAGTAAGCCTCATTTTCGTTCATGGTATTATCGGTTCCCAGCTCCTCCACATCGGGGGTTGAGTAGCTCTGCTGCGAGGTAGTTCCGGTTGCTACTGGCGAATTATTCTCGGTTCCGTTAAAGTACTTATATCGGTCGAGAATGGTGGCGCGCTGTTGGTCGTAAACCCCGCTAAGGTAATGCCTGAAGTTATCGCCTGCCGGATCGCTTTCAAATCCGGCTAGCACATCGCTATTGGTTATTTTATTCCTGAGCTGATTGATATACTCCGAAAAGAAGAACTGCTCATCGGGTATCCCATCGCCATCCAAATCGACCGAGGAGGAGAGTCCATCTAATCCAATATCCTGGTAGGGGCGTTTAGCTTGGTCGTTATCGAAACCAACAGGCAGATACTGCTTGGTAGGAACCCTACCCCAGGCGGTTTGATCGGTTTTGGAAAGTTCCTCCGATGAGGTGGGTAGTCCATTCTCAAACGATTTTCGACCATCCCTTAAAATATCCTCCGAGATGTTACCAAGGTTGATGTAAAAATCGCCGCCACTACTGAGCGTGTCGTACACAAACGGATCCATCAACCAAAACTCAATATACTCAATATTTGATGCTTCAAAGTCTGTGGTGCTCAGGTTGCGCATTATACCACCCCAACGGCGTTGCGGATCTATTAACCTTCCGTTTGCATCGAGTTCATCAGTATTGAAGTTATACTGGCCACGTTCAGTAGGATAGAATGCAAGGTTAAGAACGGAGATATTGGTTGGTTGCCCCTGTGGCGTGTTCTTGTTTGGAAAAAGCTCGCGCTCAAAAATTTCGCGAACAAAATGGTTGCCCTGCAACTCCTTATTATTACGGAGATACGATGGCGTAAGCGATGTGTTCCTCAAAAATAGCGGATCGATGTAGTACCAAGCCAAATGGGCGCGGTTATAGCCATACCGTAAATCGTTGGAGAACGAGGCTTCCGGGAACATATCGGGTTGCCCCTGGGGAGTACTTGCTAACTTCCATTCCACCCATGAGCGAATATCAAGCGATGTGCTGCTTCCCTCAAAATCGTCGATATATACTGTACCGGCCTTACCAATGGCACGCGAGTGCCCGGGAATTAGCTGTGCAAACTCAGCGTCAAATGTTATTGTTGATTTTTCCTTGGTTTGAATGAATGGAAGAAAGTCGACCATTTTAGTCAAAAACTTGGACTCGGTTTGGTACGAGGTATTAAATCCCCATATTGTATTCGATACGGCCTCGTTTCCGAAACTTACCTTTTGGGTTAGGGGGCGCTCCGTGAGGTTCATTATGGTTGCCCCAACATTAAAGTTATCGGAGAAACGGTAATCAAAGTGGGTTCCAACCAAGGTTTTGGTTTGTAGGCTGAACAAGGCGTTGCTTTCCACTGCAACCTTTATGGGAGTACCGGATTCAAGAAGTCCCTGGTTGATAATTCGCACAGTACCCAGATTGTAATCAACAATAAAATCAACATCCTCCTGCAGTTTTACACCACCTGCAGTTACAACCACGGCACCTTTAGGAATATTGGGTGCATTCAGAAAGATTTCCGATCCTCCGGCCGACTTGTAGGAACCCCCTATTAGGAACTTGTTCTTATCAGCTACCTGTCGTGCTTTGGTTAACGATGAATCGTAAAGCTCTTGGAAAATATACTTCTGGGCAATAGTAGGATCGCCTATACGCGATGCCAAATCGCGTCCAAACGGTTCCAAAACAGGAAAAATAATTTTGCCGTTAGCGGGATTAATGGTTACACCCTCAATAAAGTCAAACACTCCATCGGGGAACGCATCGAGCTGGTTGTTCAGGTTATCAAGATTAAGTACTCTGATTAGCGGAACTTCGGCAATATTCCCTTCCTTGATATAGTTAACCGGGGTTCCGGTTGCATCGTCCTGGTAAAAAATATCGAGCCTGAATTCATCTTTGCTAATCTGATAGGCATTCATGGAGTAAATGTTTTTCATCATCAACCTCCATGTGGGCATTTTAGGGCTAAGGTTTGTTCCCTTTAGGAGCTTAAGGATTAAGGCTTTGGGAGCCTCTACCCCATCGGTAGAGAATTCACCAACCTTGTAGGTTTGGCCATTGTATGTGTACTCATATGCAACCGCAAGTACCTCATCGCTATTAAGCGCCGACGATAGCGAGATATACCCCAACGCCTGATTTATGGTGAACTCATTAGGTGATAGCTTGCGGGCATACTCAATCTTCTCATAGTCGCGCCCACCGGTAAAACCCTGCGATTCCAAGGGCAACAATACATTGCTTACTTCGGCAACATCCCGAATACCGGCGTAGGTTGTGGTCATAAGCTCGTAAAGGTTATTTAAACCATTGCTTGCCGGGCCACTTCCCGTTTGGGTAAAAATATTGGAGGCAAAGATGTTGTTCTGGGCCTCACCCAAATCGGCAAAAGCAATTATATTGCGTGAGTTCTCAAAGTTTGCCTGTTTGTTTGTTACCCACACCTCAATTTTGGTGATTTGCACCCCTGAGTTAATAATGGGTAAATTCATCAGGGCACGATTGTAGTTTTCCCTGAAGTAGTGAGAAAGGAAAAAATGCCTATTGGCATCGTACTCATCGGCTTTAAGCTGAAAATCGCGCGTTTGCGCACCACCCTTAATCTCAACCACCTGTGTTTGGCCATTCTGTTTGGATACTACGCTGGTAACGTTTAACTTCCCGAACTTAAGCTGAGTTTTAATACCAAAAAGGCTCTGACTCCCGGTTATTAGAGTTCCAGGTAAAGGCAACGAAACGTTACCAGCCTCAATGCGCTGAATGATTTCATCCTCAAATCCGTTGTACTCTACTTTAACATTATTCTCAAAGTCAAAGGTTGCCTCGGTGTTGTAATTCACCTCCATTTTTAGCTTCTCACCAATCTTACCGGAAACGTTCATCTGGATTTTCGACTGAAAGTCGAAGGTTGTGTTCCGTCGCTGATCGATTGGTAATGCTGGGTTATCGGTTTTAGCGCTTGATACTCCAAACACCAGCTCGGCATTACCCTGTGGTATAATTTCTATGGTGTTGCTCCCAAAAATTCGGTCGAATGTTTCACCACCTACCTGAATACGGGGCAGGATGCCATCGCCTTTCCCCACAAATTCACCGGTTTGCTTTTGTCGCCAGTACTCGCGCATGGCCTTCTCCACACGATACGACCGGTACTCATCGGCCGATAGCACACGTGGTGTTTCAATGGTTGTATTTCCAACCTTTCTGTAAATGATGTACTGGTTGTTGGTTGGATCAAACAAAACCTCCTCGCTTATGTTTGATGGGTTTGAAAGGTATAACGGCGAATACTGCGTATCAATTGACCATATACCTGGTTGTTTAATAGGGAAAGGCAAATTTAGTGTATCCTGTTGTGGAATGGGAACAGAAAAAGCTCTCGTAATGGTAATGGTTACGAGAGTAAGTATTCCAATTATTCGGATAGTATATGTATGAGATAAGTGTTTTACCCTCAACTTACAAAGCATTTTACAGTTACTACAAGCGTTTGAGCGCATGCTTAATGAGCGCTTCAACTGGCATCTGCCCCATTTCCTTCAGAACCTGGTCAATTACCTTATCGGCAGCTGAACGGGCAAACCCAAGCATCACCAATGCAGATAACGCTTCGCTCTTCAAAGTATTGTTTGATGTTGATAAAATTTGTGATACCGTAGCCTCCCCTATGGAAACCTTATCCTTAAGATCAACAACTATGCGTTGTGCCGTTTTAAGGCCAATTCCCTTAACCTGTTTTATGAGGTTAACATTTTCCGTGGTAATGGCTGCCTGAATCTCATCGGTAGTAAGCGACGAAAGAATAAGCCTTGCCGTACTAGCACCAACTCCAGAAACTGAAATAAGCAATCGGAAAATCTCCCTTTCGCGTACATCGGTGAAACCGTAGAGCAAATGAGCATCCTCGCGGATAATTTGATGAAGCCAAAGCTTAACCTGTGTTTTACCCTCCAGCTGAGAGTATGTTTGTAACGAAATATTTACAAAATACCCAACTCCACCAGCATCAACAATTGCATGGGTTGGTGTTAGCTCGGCAAGTGAACCCTGAATGTACTCGTACATAAATCAACTTTTTTATGCCGTTTCTGGGTCAACTGACTGCAACGGGTTTGAGGTAAGCTCCTTATGCAGCTGTCGGTTACGGAAAATATCAATGGCAAGGTAAACCGCCTGGCGGAATGAGTTCGGGTTAGCCAGGTTATGTCCGGCCAAATCGTATGCCGTTCCATGATCGGGCGAGGTGCGAACAATGGGTAAACCAGCAGTATAGTTTACTCCTGTATCGAAGTTTATCACCTTAAAAGGCGATAAGCCTTGATCGTGGTACATGGCCAGAATTGCATCGAAACGGGTGAACCTATCGGAGCCAAAGAAACCATCGGCCGGATAGGGTCCCATGGCTACTATTCCCTCCTCGTTGGCCTGCTTTATTGCTGGTAGTATAATTGTTTCCTCCTCGTTGCCAATAACACCGCTATCGCCAGCATGGGGATTCAGGCCAAGTACAGCAATACGAGGCCGGCGGATTGCAAAATCCTTAATTAGTGTCTCGTTAAGCAAGCGTAGCTTGTTGAGTATGGCATCAACAGTAATATTTTTTGGAACATCAGCAATTGGGATATGACCCGTAACAACACCTACCTTCATGGTATCGCTTACCATGAGCATTAGCGCGCTTTTAACACCAAACTCATTGGCCAAGAACTCGGTATGCCCCGGAAAGCTAAAGCTTTGACTTTGTATGTTAGCCTTATTGATGGGTGCGGTAACCAGTACGTCAATTTTACCAGCTTTTAAGTCGGCTATAGCAGCCTGTAATGCTAGCAACGCACCCTGTCCGCCATACTCAGTTGATTTACCCAACTCCACCCGAACGTTTTCGTCCATGCAGTTTACAATATTGGGGCGTTTGGGGTTTGCCTCTGAGGCATCCTTTATTTGGTTAAAGCTGAAGTTTTCAATGTTCAACGCTTTGCGATGATAGGCAGCAACCTTGGGCGATCCGTAAACAATTGATGTGCACATCTCGTCCATACGAGGGTCCATCAATGTTTTAATAATTACCTCATAGCCTATTCCGTTAATATCACCCTGTGTGATTCCTACCCTAATCTTTTCATTACTCATACCTTGTAGTATTTTAAATGGCTCGTAAATATGCAAAAGTAAAAAAAAGCTGTAAACATAGTTAATACCTTGTTGTTTTTACTAGGAATGTTTTTGTTACTTTTAATACCTTTGCCCAATCAACATTGAAGAATGCAAGTTAAAGATATTTTAAAAAAGGCAATAAACCTTGAATCCCTCACCTTGGAAGAGGGCCTTTATATTTACACACAGGCATCAACGCCCGATTTGATGTATGTTGCAAACGAACTTCGCAAAATTCATGTTCCAGGCCAAAAGGTTACCTGGCAGATTGACCGCAACGTAAACATCACAAACGTATGTATATCGGGATGCAAGTTTTGCAACTTCCACTGTGGGCTTCAGTCCGATAGCGCCTTTATCACTTCAATTGCAGAGTATAAAGTAAAGATTGAAGAGCTTGAGCGCTACGGAGGCGACCAGCTTCTACTACAGGGTGGACTTCATCCCAGGCTTGGCATTGAATTTTATAGTAGCCTGTTCAAGGAGCTAAAGTCAATGTTTCCCAACATCAAACTTCATGCCCTAGGGCCTCCTGAAATTGCCTTTATAGCTAAAAAAGAAGGTATGACCTACAGGCAAGTTCTTGAAGAACTTGTGGAGGCAGGCCTCGATAGTTTACCCGGTGCTGGTGCCGAAATTCTTGTAGACAGGGTACGAAAGCAAATATCGCCGGGCAAACCCGACAGCCAGGCCTGGCTCGATGTTATGGCTCAAGCGCACCAAATGGGGCTTGTTACCTCTGCTACCATGATGATTGGGCATGTTGAAACCATGGAGGAGCGTGTTGAGCATTTGATTAAGCTCCGTAACCTACAAGCGCAAAAGCCTGCCGACGCCCCCGGATTTCTGAACTTTATTGTATGGACCTTTCAGGATGAGGGCACCAAGTTGCAGCGCGAGGGCGTGCTAAATACGGTAAACACTGAGGAATATGTTAGGACTATAGCCCTATGCAGGATCATGTTGAATAACATTCCGAACATACAGGCATCGTGGCTTACGGTGGGTATCGATACCGCTCAGCTGTGCTTGCATGCCGGGGCTAACGATTTTGGCTCAATAATGATTGAGGAGAATGTTGTATCATCGGCTGGAGCCAAGTACAAGATGGATGCCTATGGTATTCAGAAAGCCATTGTTGATGCTGGGTTTGAACCTCAACTCCGCAACCAACGTTACGAATACATAGTACTCCCCGACTGTGAGTTTAGCCGCATTTACAGCATTGAGGAGTTAAAACAAAACGCCAGCCCACTGCTCTAAGAACAAAAAAGCCGGCATAAAGCCGGCCAACCAACCAAAAACAGTTATGACGGGAGTACTAATTACTTTTTCTTGAGTAGTTCTTTCTCAATAATCTCCTTGAACATTTTTTTAGTTTCCTCAGGGGTTTGAGCTATGCCTGATGTAGCAAAGGGCTTTCCGTCCATGGGAAAGAATATAAATGTTGGTATGCTCTGTATACCAAGTTCAGCAGAGATCTGCTGCTCGTTTTGGGTGTTCACCTTGTAAACATAAATTTTGCCATCATACTCCTTAGCCAATTCCTCCAGGATTGGACCCGCAATACGGCAAGGGCCGCACCAGCTTGCCCAGAAGTCGACAATGGCAGGCTTATCGCCAAGGTATTTCATATTTTCCTGTCCCTTGGTGTAATCCAAAATTTTGGTCAGGAAAAAGTCACGGGTAATATCAATGGCATATTTCTCTTTAGCTGGTTTTGATGCAGTAACGGGTTCACCTTCGTTTTGCTTGGCGGCGGTACCGTTGCATGCTCCTAGCGCAAAGGCTGCAACCAAAAGAACCGGGATAAAAGCAGTAAGTTTTCTCATAGCTATCTCTATTTAAAAATTTTCATATTCAAAGGGCAGGGTTGTACCCTCCCTTTACTACCTGCCATTATCGGCAAAGGTAAATGCACCGTACCCACAAATCCTAACGCACAAACCGCAATTCTTGCAGTTTTCCTTATCAATCTCTGGTGCGCTATTCCAGCTACGCTGTTTAATTGCACCTGTTGGGCAGTAACGAACCACCGGACAAGGATGGTTCTGCGGGCATCGTGCTTCATCAACAACTATAGTGCTCATTTTGTTCAGTTTTTTCGACTACAAAAATAATATATTTTCATATATCGATTTGTTAATTTATGTTGATATTTAACAATGAGCACGGACTGTCAAATTATGAGCAAAAGGAAATTTTAACTGAGCCAAAAAATTAATTTAAAAATCACTGTTGTTTTGCTAAGGTTATTTGTCATGTTGCGAGCAAGCGAAACATCACGCTGTCGTGCTGAGTCCCGATTTATCGGGATAGACTTCGCCGAAGCATCTCATTGCTTTTTTCTCTTCAATCCTTTGAAGAGATCCCTCGACTTTGTTCGGGATGACAAAAACCCTATCTTCCTTTCTGCTCACTTGTCATGCTGAGCTAGCCGAAGCATCGCTTTACCTTAAACCCTTTTATTCTTATTGTTTTTTTTGGGAAATCGATCTTTTCAGTTTTTTTCTGTTGCGATGCAACGTTTTCCCCATGCTCTTTGGCATATGTGTTGCGTGCATCGCTATACAGGTGGGAGTCGTGATGGAGTTACAAATGTTTAGCCCCTACGGGGCTTTAGACGTTGTTTGTTGTTCGTAAATCGTTGTTCGTGAATATCACGTCACACGCTCTGTGAAACACCGTGTTACGCAGTTTAACTCTGTGATACTTGCTGTTGCTCGGTTCATGAGATGGTTGTCATGCTGAGCTAAGTCGAAGCATCTCTTTCCCCTTTTATGAGATCCCTCGACTACGCTCGGGATGACAAATGAAGTTGATCGTGTATGGTTGCTCGTTGTTCGAAAAAACAATTGTCATGCTGAGCCCAGTCGAAGCATCTCCTTTTACCTTTATTTTACAAATACGATTCCTCAGCCAATAAGAATAATAAAAGGAAACGGCATAAAAGCCTGACCCGTAAATGGGTCGGGGGTAGAACGTGGCGGTGGGTCTTGTAAGCGATACCACATGAGTCACGCCGCAGGCGTGGCGAATTGTATCGCGTGACAGTTCCACACGCGGGGTACCCATCGGGTCGGGCTTTTCAGCCTTGATTTTCTTTGGTTCTTTCTTGTATCAAGACAAGAAAGAACATTTAAAAGGCTCTTTGCCATGCTTATCTGTTGCGATGCAACGCTTTCCTCTTGCTCTTTGGAAAATGTATTGCGTGCATCGCAAAATAATTTGAATACCTCAATGCCCTGTGTTAAAACCCAGGGCTAATGTGATTTGCCCTTTCAGTGCGGATAATGCACGCGTCTGGAGACGCGCTCTAATAGTTGGGGTTACAGATTTTACGCCCCTACGGGGCTGGAAGCGGTGTTCGTTGCTCGTGAATCGTTGTTCGTGAATATCACGTCACACGCTCTGTGAAACACCGTGTTACGCAGTGTAACTATGTGATACTTGCTGTTGCTCGGTTCATGAGATGGTTGTCATGCTGAGCTAAGTCGAAGCATCTCTTTCCCCTTTTACCCTTTTATTAGATCCCTCGACTACGCTCGGGATGACAACATCATTGGTTCCCTCACTCACTTTGTCTTGTTGAGTCCCGAAATATCGGGATAGACTCCAGCGAAACATCTCATGGGGTAGATTAGAGATCCTTCGCTCCCCGCTAGGGCGGGACAGGCCGCTAAGGATGACAGGCATGAATATTTTTGTTATATTAACGACATTGATTTAAAAATTCACATAAAGGCAATAAAAATAAAAAAGGAGGGTTTCCCCTCCTTTTTATATCACTTTTAGGTTAACTATTTACCACCCCTCAGCTTTACCTCGTAGGTTTTGCCATTAGCTGTAACGTAAGCGATGTTATCGCATTCACCATTGCCGTAATCAATGGTGGCTTGCTTATCGCCAACAGTCAATTCAATCACACCTTGAACCAACCACCTGCACGATAGCTTGAACATGAGTGCACTGGTAATTTGGTGAGTGTAAGTGTAACCTCTACGGTTTACGCCTGTGGCTACACCTTCCAGGGTGTAAACATCATCCCAAATGTTGAACGGAGTATCATAACCTTCAACCCAAGTACGGGTGCGCTCTACGTTTCGGGTGTAGGTAGTACCATCGGTAAAGGTAATTTTACCATCAGTAAGTGTAATCTGATACTCATGCTCAGCAGTTTTGCGGATTTGTTTTGTTCCTTCAATTAAATTGCCGTTAATGGTAAAATTTTTGAAGGTAACAGTACGCTCAAATTCAGCGCCATTATACTGACCACAGGTACGGATTACAATTAACCCGTTCTTTACTCTCTCGTAACGGGAGTTAGCATTCACAAAGTTCTCGTAGGTTAGAGAGTCGATGCGGCAATTTCCGTCCCAGGATGTTTTACGAGTGCGCGTACCTTGACCACCGAGTGTTGCATACATCAGCTGCGAATCCTTTGAATCGCCAGCAAGTGTAATTTCATCCACTTCGGTCATAACATCATCGTAGTAGGTATCCACATCGGCGTCTTCGTTAGCCAAGCTTACCACCGGATCAACTACCTCGTCCTTTTGGCATGAGGAGAGTGTAAAAGCTGCCATTAACATAAGGCCTGCTGCAAAAATTAAACTTGTACGTTTCATAGCTGTAAAATTTAAGTTAGACAATTGGTTTTTAAAATCATTTATTTGCTTGTAATTACAATTATTTCTCCACTGTAATCCCACTTTAAATCAAGCGGCATGCACACCAGGTTCAAGGCTTCGTCCAGGCTTGAGCGCTTGAAGTAGCCGGTATAGAACCTACTTGTGTCAGTATTAAGGAAAATATCCACATTGAATTGACGTTCTAATTCCTCAATCACAGCACTTAAAGGAGCATTCTGAAAAAAGAACTCGTTGTTAGTCCATGCGGGTTTAGACTCCGCTGTTGTTGTTTGTGTTTTATTTACATCTAAAGCATATCCCATTGTTTTTGCCTCCATACCTTTAGTTAGCAATGTTTGCGACTTACTGTTTGTGGCAACTACTTTTACTTTGCCTTCAAAACAGGTTACCTTAACTAGCCCATTGCGGCTAAACACATTGAATACAGTACCAAGAACTGTTGTGGTTGCACCAGTTGTTAACACTTTAAAACGACGCCCCTTGCTAACCTCAAACAACGCCTCGCCGTTTAACGATACACTCCTATCGAAAAACCATCGATTCTTGTTATACCTTATTTTCGATTCGGCATTAAGAGTAACCTTGCTGCTATCGGGCAGGTAAACCACCCCGTGTTCACCACGCGCTAGCTGCACGTGCACATTCCCCATCCTATACAAATAGATGTATGAGGTAAGCATTAGGGTAACTAAAACTGATGCGGCTACTGCAATACGAGTAAAGGTCAATCTTATTACCTTCCCCTGTAGTTGTTCATCAAAATTTTTATGGTCAATTTTTTCAAAGATCGCCTCCCACGCTTCGGAACGCATTTTCCCTGCAGGCACCTTGTAGCTATCAAACAGCCTTTCAATGTTTTCAGGTAGCCTTTCTATTTTCCCGTCCCGAGTCATTTTGTTTTCCTTTTGCTATTAATACAACCCTATTCCAAAACACCCTACCGTATTCACAAAAAAATCATTGAACTTGTTCTGAAGTTGTTTTGCTTCTAATACATCTACTTCAAAAAATACCCTACCGTTTTATTAGAAAATTTGATAATGCCCTCTTTGCTTTAACCAATCATTTTAATGGAGCTTTAGCAAACCAAACGAAGAATAAATTTTTAGAAGATATTTATTATACGGTCGTTTGATTTAATTTGATTTTTTAAATTTGTGCATCTGTTTTTTTACCCGATATGGAAAATAAAGTATTGTTTACCGATTCCGTTGTTGCAAACTTTTGCAAAGCTACCGTTGATGATAACCCAATTCATGATCCAGTGTTCATGTACAACCAGAACAAGGGAGTTGTTGTTCCCGGCATGCTTTTGTTTTCAACAATAGTCAATTTGCTTCACAGGAAAACCGACGAGTATTTTAATTACTACAAACTAATTTTTGGCAACGTAATTTGTACAAACGAGCCTATTGACTTAGGTTTTGAAACCAAAGGCGAGCACAATTACCTATATGCCATAAACGGACACGATATGTTTTCCACAAAGAACGAGAGGTCAGTTGTTCTGAAAAATATCGAGTCCAAGGTACTCGATTTAGATGGCATCGTAAGAGCTATGCCTTTCCATAAAACGCAGCTGGAAACCTTTAGGGAGCTAACCAACAGCTTAAACAACACCCTATCCGATTTCCTTTTTACAATAGCATACGCTAGCGCTGCTCTTTTTAAAGCCATCCGAGAGCCGATAACCGAGGTGGAAACGGAAATTAACCGGTTGCTAAATAAAACCATTAACCCCGATCAGGTGTCACCCTTTTACCAAACACTTGAAATATTTAGGGTAAATCAGCACGCTGAACTTAATTCTGAAGGTACAATTGAGTACAATATTAGGTTCGACAGAGAAAAAGCCAATAAAACATATATTGCCCAGGTAACATGTATGCATAACAATCAGTGTTTTTACCAATCGGTATACAGGTTAGTGGCAATACCCGATAAGCTGATAATGAGAATGGTGAAGGATAGGAATAAAGGTTAAAGGTTAAAGGTTAAATGTTTGAGGTTCAAGGTTTAAGGTTCAAGGTTTAAGGTTCAAGGTTGACCCGAGTCCAAAAGCATTAATCCCTTTTAAGCTCAACTTATTAAAACTTGATATTAAAAAAGAATGTGGGAGTAATACTGTAGCCGTAAATATCGTGATACTCAATGATTGATTTGCCCTGTAGGTAATCGGAAACAGGTGTATCGGTAAGCGTGTAGGGGCGCGCAAGCATATTATCCCTATTATAAAGGTTAAACACTTTTACACCAACCTCAAGTTCACCACTAACTGAAACCTTTGCCAAGTAGCTTAACCCAGCATCTAACCTGTGGTATGGCTCTAACCTGCTCGAGTTTTTTTCATAATCAGGTGAAAGGGTAAGGTTTGGAGTTAGCAAGAGTTCATCCCAGGGTTTAGGGGTACCAAAAATCCAAGTCCCAACAACTCTCCATTTTCGCCACTTGTATAAACCAACTAACTTTAACTCATGCAAATGGTCGTCGAGGGCATAGTACTCATCGCCCCCGTTCAGGGTTGATGACTGATTGAAAGCCTTACTAAGCGAATATGATACCCAACCCTCAGCATTTTGCCATGTTTTTCGGACTAAGACATCAACCCCAAATGAACGACTATCAACATAAAAAATTTTGGATTGCTCTACAAATCGGTTGGTTGAGGTTCGCCGGATCACAGTTTGAACGTACGATAAGCCCTCGGTTTGCTTTGCATATCCTTCAATATCTACTGTTAATCCATTGCTTGTGTAGTTCAAACCGGTAACAAAGTGCTTTGACTTTACTACCGGAAAGGTCTTTTCGTCGGAAGCTACCCACAAATAGCGAACCCCGTTACCAGTTAGGTAAATACGGTTTATAAATTGGTTATACAAGCCTGCAGCAAACTTTAAATCGAGCTTTGATGTTGGGCTAATCACCATTTGGACACGCGGCTCTACGTAGTATTGGTCGGTAAGGTTATGTTGACTCACTCGCCCCCCAATGACAAGTGATTTCAACCCATTGGTTTTAAAGTTAAATTGAAGCCAACCGGTATTAACCCTTGAATTAAAATCGTTCTGCCTTAGGGTATCGGCAACAGGAAGGGAGTTTACAGCATGATAATAATTCTCAGATGATTTAGAATTCACTAAATTACTCTGGTATCCCAGCTCTAGTATGATTTGGTTTGAAAGGGTTACCTGGGCATTCAGGTTTACAGAGATATCGTTTAATCCCGTTTCAGTTGCATAGTTTCGGACAATGGTGTCGTAAACCGGCTGCATTCCACGGCGTTTTAATGTGCTGTCGTAATGTTGATAGTTGCTCGTAAATTCAGAAATCCCAATGGTAAAATTTTGGTATAACCAGCTATTCCACTGCTTAGCCCAGCGAGCGCCAGCACCACTATTCCCCCAAAGAGCATTTTCATTAATAAAAGGCGATGAAACCATTTGCAGGAAATTGAGCCTATCGCGTCCTACATACCCACTTACCGATAAAATGTCGTTGTTTGATGGTTTCACGCTAACCTTTGCGTTTGCGTCGTAAAAAAGATATGAGGGGGCGTCGGGATCGGAACCAAAAGCGGTAAAGTTCTGCTTGGAAAGCATAAGATCCGAAGCCGCACTCTCAAAAAGATTCAGAAACTGTGGAGAGCGGTAAAAATCGGTATAGGACCTACGCGCCGACACTATAAAGGAGGCATGTTTCCCCAACGGACCTTCAAATGTGAAATCGCCAGCAAGCTGGTCGGTGCCAGCATCAACACTTACGCTATTCTCGTTGCCGGTTTTACCTGTTATTTCTATTACTGACGATGCACGACCTCCCCACCTCGAATCGAAACCACCGCGGTAAAGCCTTACATCCTTTATGGCCTTACTGTTCAAGCTTGAGAATGCGCCAAAAAGATGGTTAATGTGATAAATTGTAAAGCCATCGTACGAGATCAGGTTTTTATCGGCTGGCGAATGGCGAACCATCAGCCCTGAAAGCGATTCAGTATTACCATCTACTCCCGGAAGGAGCTGAAGTGGTGCCAAAATATCAATTCCTGAGATTCCTGGTATATCGCCTACCTTTTTCGTGTCAAAAACCATCTCTCCAGGGCGGTCGCCGGTAGCAAGCATTGAGGTAATGTTTCGCACTACCTCCACATCGGCCAGGATGAACTTTTTAGGATCGAGCTCAACAACTATAGGTTTTGAATTGTACTGTACACGAGCCACCCTCATCTGTAAGGGTTCAAAACCAAGATACCGAACCTCTATACTAACCGAATCGGATTTTACATCGGGTATCGTAAAAAAACCATCGGTATTGGTAGTAGCTCCTAAATCGTTATCTACCACTCTTATTGACGCGTAAGGCAGGGCTTCGCCCGAAATCCTATCGCGTACAATTCCCTGAATAGGTTTGTTTTTTTCTTCTACAATCGGTTTTTCTGCCCTTTTAATGACATAAACGTTATTGAGTGCAATAAACTCAAACCCTGAATCTTTTAGCAACTGCTTCAAAACCTTATCGGGCGAATCGTTCCTAAACTGTCCGGTAAAGGAAATTTGGTTAAGCGCCACCGGGTCGTAAGCAAATTTTAAGTTGTACTTACCTGATAAAGTAGAAAGTATTTGATCTAAGGATTGATTGCTAAAACTTTCGGTAATCTTAACCTTTTGGGCATATGCAACTTGTTGGATTTGTAATGCAAATCCAACCAAAAGTGATATAAGTAAATACTTTATTCTGCTCATGGGGTCAGGTTATATCTCATGCTAAGGTTAATACAACATAATAACCCAATACCCTACCTGAAAGTGTAAACGGTTGAATCGGCATTAACAGTATAGCTCAAACCCATAGATATTGATATTACATCAAGTACATCAGTTGCCTTGCCTGCTGGTATGGTTCCAGAAAAGTATCGGCTTGCCGGATCAAAACCCTCGGCGCTAATCTGAATATTGTAGAAATTTGATATTTGCTGGAAAACCTGGGAAAGCGGCTCTTCTGCGAACTCAAACTCGCGTGTAATCCAAACAGGTTTGGTTAACTCCTTATCGGATTGCTTTGAATGTATTAACATCCCATTGGTTTTAGTTACGCTCTCGCCCTTTTTAACTCCAACGGGTTTTAAACCTGAAATCAAAACATTCACTGAGCCCTCAAAGCATTGCACCTTAAAGGAATCACCCCTGGTTACAAGACTAAACTCCGTTCCTGTTACAACCACCTTCTGGTTCTGGTTATCGGCAACCACGAATTTTCCCTTACCGCTCTTTACCTTGAAGTAAGCCTCTCCCTCCATTCTAACATTTCGGCCAAACCAACCATATGATTTTTTATAGGAAATCCATGAGCTGGCATTCAGATGTACTGCCGATCCATCGGGAAGTGTATGTTCAAGGGTTTGTGCCTGCATCGTTTCAAAACGGTACTCAGTATTCAGGATAAATAAACTGCCAACCAGCATAATTATAATTACTGATGCGGCTGCAAGCAACCATTTGTAATGGGGTTGAAAGGTTACAACCCTTGCAGGTTCCGCATGCTTACCTTCAATGGTCTGCATAAGCATGTCCCACGCCTGCTCTTTAGTACGGTTTGATGGAGGAACAGAAATGTTAAACTCAATGGGATTACTATCAAACCCTGAGTCATTGCTATTTATATTGCTGTCCCTTTTCATATTTTGTAGCCAAATTTTTGACGAATAGTTGCCAGTGCTTCGGACATGCGCTTTTCAATTGCCTTAACGCTAAGTCCAAGCCTTGCAGCAATTTCCTCATAGGTTAACCCATCAATTCGGTTCATCAGAAAAACTTCCCTCTGTCCATCAGGTAGCGATGCTAAAACCTCTTGCAATTGCTTATTGAGCTGATCCATTCTTATTCTCTCATCGGCGCTACTTGGATTTGAGGTCATATCACCTTTAACTGCAACCTGAAAGCTATACACCACCTTAAGGTGCTTATAGTGATTCTTAATTATGTTACCAGCTATGGTGTAAAGTAACGATTTAACCGTATCGTTATTGACCTTGCCGCGCATGTCCCAGAGTTTAAGAAAGGTTTCCTGCACTATGTCGTCCGAAAGATCAACATCGCCGGTTTTATAGTAGGCAAAATGTCTGATACTCTCGTAGTACTGATCAAAAATACTACGGAACCAGCTTAACTCCTCCTTGGTGTAGTTTCCGCTTGGTAAGGTCATTTGAATATCGTGGAGTAAAGCAAAAATACATTTTTTTACATTCAATCAGCTGACCATGTAAATAAAAAAGCAACATCCTTAAATGGATGTTGCTTTCGGTATTGACCTTAAAAAATACTAGAAATCGCTATTCATGCTCCAAAGGAATTCCTCATTAGTAGCTGTTTTCACTAGCCTATCGCGCAAGAATTCCATAGCCTCAACCGAGTTCATATCGGTAAGGTAATTGCGGAGAATCCATATCTTCTGTAATACTTCTTTATCAAGCAGCAGATCCTCGCGGCGTGTACTCGATGCCATGATGTCTACAGCAGGGAATACCCTCTTATTCGCTAACTTGCGATCGAGCTGCAGTTCCATGTTACCAGTGCCCTTAAACTCCTCAAATATAACATCGTCCATCTTGCTACCGGTTTCGGTTAAGGCTGTTGCCAGAATGGTTAGCGAACCGCCATTCTCTATATTTCGGGCAGCGCCAAAGAAACGCTTGGGCTTTTGCAATGCATTGGCATCAACCCCACCCGATAGCACCTTGCCGGAGGCAGGCTGTACTGTGTTAAAAGCCCTTGCCAACCTGGTAATTGAATCGAGAAGTATAACCACATCATGGCCACACTCAACAAGGCGCTTGGCTTTTTCCAGAACAATATTGGCTACCCTAACGTGCCTTTCGGCAGGCTCGTCAAAGGTCGATGCAATTACCTCGGCATTTACACTACGGGCCATATCGGTTACCTCCTCGGGGCGCTCATCAATCAAAAGAACTATCATGTAAACCTCTGGATGGTTTGCCGCTATTGAGTTGGCAATGTCTTTCAGCAATATGGTTTTACCGGTTTTGGGCTGGGCAACAATTAAACCTCGTTGTCCCTTGCCAATGGGCGCAAACATATCGACAATCCGTGCCGATAATAGGTTCATGCCATTCCCAATCAGCTTAAACTTCTCGTTTGGGAAAAGTGGGGTTAAATAATCGAACGGAACCCTATCGCGTATAAACTCCGGATCGCGACCATTTATCTCAATTACCTTAATTAATGGGAAGTACTTTTCGCCCTCCTTAGGTGGGCGAATGGTGCCAGTAACGGTATCGCCGGTTTTAAGCCCAAAAAGCTTGATTTGCGATTGCGATACGTAAACATCGTCGGGAGAGCTAAGGTAGTTATAGTCCGATGAGCGGAGGAAGCCATACCCATCGGGCATAATCTCAAGAACACCTGTAGTGGCTACAATGCCATCAAAATCAAATCGCTCGCTACCGGGGCGCCTTTCCTGGCTAGGAATGGGTTGAGCATTGTTTTCCTCCTTTACTGGTTCAACCACTTCGGTAACCGATGCCCGTGCCTCCTGTTCCGGTTTTTCAGAAACCAAGGCCTCAGCTTGAACCTCTTCAGTAACGATAGGAATTACCGTATCCTCTTCGTCATTGCTTAAAAGTATGGTTTCCGAATGTGTTTCGGTATCGAGTTCAGGGAGGATAACGGCCTTTTCGTTAAATTTAATGGTGGTTTTATTGCTTCGTTCCTTTTCTTCGCTTGAGCTATTGGTAGGGGTAGCCGAGAACTCCTTTCTAACCTCTTTTGCGCGAATAATCCTTTTACGTTTATTCCTTTCATTTATTGCTTCCTGGCTACTTGTTGCCTCGTCGGGCTTAGCGGCTTGCGGTTCCTCTTTTTTAGGTGCAACCGGTTGGGTTTCTTCCCTCTTTGCCTCTACCTGTTTCTCAGGCTTTCGGAAAGGTTTTCGGTGATCCTTTTTCCGCTCATCGTCAGCTGATAGCGATGCGTTTATTGCTTGTTGATCGAGAATTTTGTAGATTAACTCTTGCTTCTTAAAGTTCTCTACTTTCTTAATATTCAAATTTTTTGCAATTTCCCTTAATTCGGGAAGCAACTTTTTGTTTAGTTCAAGTATATCGTACATAGTTTGTAAAATGGTGTTTTGTGTGAAAATGAAGATGGAAAAAAGTAATTGAAATTCTAAAACCTTTTGATTTGGATTAGGAAGATTTTTCCTGTTTTCGATGATGCAAATTTAGCTTATTGTTTGTAACATGCAAAATAAATTGAGATTTCAATAATAATTGGAAGAAACTAACTCCTTGCTTCAAACAACACTTAAAGATAAAATGTTTTGCTTAAACAAAAAAACAGATGATACAATTTTTGTCAACTCATTGAATTTCATTGATTTTTTAGGTAAGTTAAAGGAAAAATCAAAAAAGTTATAGGGTAAAATCTAACTCGTGTATCATAGGTACAGAAACAGGTAAGCAATTTATGTTAAACTTAATACTTTCAGCCATGAAAACCCTGAATGCACTTATTGGAAAAAGCCTGAGGTATAGCGTTACAGCAGTTGCGCTGATAATCTCAGCAGTGCTCACAGCACAAGAGGTGGACTACAACCTCGTAAACGGAGTAATTAAGGATGCCAAAACAAAGGAACGGGTGGTATTTGCTACCATTAGCGTGCCCGGCACAACTATTGGAACAGTTGCCAATGCCGATGGCGAATTCACCCTTAAGGTTCCCAAAACTGTTAAATCGAATGTTTTTGAAATAACTCACCTGGGTTACCAGAACACTCAATTCCCAATAGTTAACGGAACTAGTGGCAAGGATAAGGTATACCTGATTGAACCTGCATCGCTCGAAATTCAATCGGTAGTAATTCGCCCTATGGATGCCAGAACTATACTGGAAGGTGCCCTTAAGAACATTGACAAGAATTACAGCGATAAACCTGTTAGCTTTACTGCTTTTTACCGGGAATCCATTAAGCAAAGGCGTGAATATATCTCCATTGCCGAAGCCGTTGCTGAAATATACAAGGCTCCTTACCGGTATACCCTTGAAACCGATAAAGTAAAAATTGTAAAGGGACGTAGGGGCGAAAATGTTAAGAAAGCCGACACCCTGATGGTAAAAATGCAAGGAGGGCCACATGTATCGCTTTACCTTGATGTTATAAAGAACCCCGAATTAATTCTCACCCGCGAAGACTTACCCTACTACAACTACGAGGTGATGGATGTTGTTAAGATTGACAATGAGGCCAACTACGTTATCAGCTTTACACCTAACACCAAACTTGAATACCCACTTTACCAAGGTAAACTGTATATAAATACTGAGAATCTTGCTATCACAATGGCTGAATTCAGCATCGATTTAAGTGAACCCGAAAAGGTAGCCCAGATTTTTGTTCGGAAAAAACCTGCCGGTTTAATTTTTGAACCCATCAGCACTAATTACCTGGTTACATATAAAAAGGTAAACGATAAGTATCAGGTTAACTATATGCGTAGCGAGGTTAAATTCCGTGCCGACTGGCGTAAACGGATATTCAAAACCAATTACACCATAATGTCGGAAATGGCAATAACGGAACGGAACTTTGACAATGTTAATAAAATCACATTCAAGGAGTCGTTTAAGCCCAACTTGATACTGGCCGACAGGGTAAACGAGTACTTTGATGAGAATTACTGGGGTTCATACAACACCATTGAACCCGACGAGTCGATACAATCGGCAATCAGTAAGTTTAACAAGCGGTTCAGGAAGCAGTAAGGATTGGAACTGGGCAGGGGTAAGCCCTGCCCTTTCTTTGCTTTGTTTTATTAATTTTGTATTTGTTCAACTGTTTTGTTTATGGTATTGGCCTCCACTAACCCCAACGAGCCTGACCTTAAAGAGTTCGAGAAAGTATTCCGGAAATACTACGAACCACTTTGCCGCTATGCCTATTCCATTGTACGCGATGCCGATGAGGCCGAGGAAATTGTTCAGGAGTTCTTTTACACCTTTTGGTTAAACCGTAACCGGATATCTATCAGGCTATCGCTAAAATCCTACCTATACCGGTCCATTCGAAACAGCGCCTTACGTTACCTTCAGCACAAAAATATTGAAGACCAATACCGTACCCAGGATTACGCCCTTAATCATGTTGAATCGCCTGAGCAGGTTATTCAAGGGAATGAGATGGCCGGTATAATTGATAAAACCCTAAAAGGGTTACCTGAACGGACTAGGCAAATATTCTTGCTTAACAGGATTAACGGTTTAAAGTATAAGGAAATTGCCGATTTGCTTAAGATTTCAATTAAGACAGTTGAGGCCGATATGGGAAAGGCCTTGCTTGAACTAAGGTTACAACTTAAACGTGCAGGTTTTTAAAGTAAGTAATGCCTAATGCCAAGAACCATGAACAGTAAAAAATCATACCAAACCCATTTAGCAAAATACCTTAGCAACGAAATGGCTTTGGCTGCTAAAATTTGGTTTTACCTCAAAAACCAAATTAATCCTAAAACAAAACATGAACTAAATACACTTAAAGTTTTTTTTAATTCCATGAAAGTGAACGAAAACAATAAAGATATTGAATTTGATACCGGTAAAGCCTGGCAAAAACTTCAGGAAAGGATAAAAACCGAGTCCTATACCAGGCAAAGCCGCACTGCCTTTATTCCAAACCTCAACTATTTTGCTGTTGCAGCAACAGTGCTGGTTATGGTAGCACTATCGCTATCGGTATGGTTTTACTACAATCCCAAAACTATCACCCTAGCCAACATGACTGAAAGCAGTACCATTATTCGAACTCTGCCCGATGGTACTCAGATATTTTTAGGGGAAAACACCATTCTGGAATATCCTGTAAGGTTTGCAGGAAAAACTCGCACAGTGAAACTCAATGGCGAAGCCTACTTCGATGTGGCTAAAAATGGTTCAAAACCTTTCATTATAAAAACCTCGCATGCCAATGTAAAAGTAGTAGGAACCTCGTTTAACCTTAAAACATCCAACAATGAAGTTCACCTGAAAGTAACCGAAGGGAAGGTTAAGATTATCCTTGCCACAAACCAAAAAAGCGCATTGGTGCAGGCAGGCGAGGCTGCCATTGCCAGCAAGAACGATATTGTTACCTACACCCAACCAGCAGGCGAGACCATAAAATCGGCCATGAAGCTTTTGATGTTTCAGGACGAGACATTAGACAATATTGTAAGGGTAATAAACAGTACCTATGGCTCAAACATAAAGGTTTTAGGTGATGACTTAAAAAATATGAGAATTTCTGTTACTTTTGATAACGACATCAGCAGCATTGTGAATATCCTGTCGGTGTCATTTAACCTCAAAGTAACACGTAGCCCCGATGGAACCATTATCATTAGTAGGTAAAAACATAAAAGTAAAACCATTTTGGCATGTATTCCATCGGGTAGTACTTTTTATGCTCATAATTTACGCTGTAAAAGCTAATGCATACGAACCCGACAGCTTACTACGGCAAAATATTACAATTAGCATAAGGACTACAACCCTCTTTAAAGCACTAAACCAGATAGGCGACAAAGCTGGATGTTTTTTCATTTATGATAGTCGTGATGTAGAAAGCAACCGGCGTGTAAAGTCAATAGAATGGAGTGGCAAACCGCTAAATGACCTACTCAACCAGGTTATTGGTGATACCTTAATAAAGTACAGGGTTATTGGCAAACATATTTTACTTTATAGACCAAAACTATCCGACACTCTAAAAGCACAATTACAAGACCAAAACATCAAGTATGTTCAGCTTAGCGGCCGTATTTTGGATAAGGAAACGGCACAACCAGTAGCATTTGCCACTGTTGGGATACCCGGTTTAGCTCTAGGGACTATTAGTAACCTCGATGGGGTATTTACCCTTAGAGTTCCAAAGCAGAACACCGATTCAAGTATAGCTATATCGCACATTGGTTACATTCCACGCAGAGTGCCAGCCGCGCTGCTTACAGCCAAAACCTTTGAGATTTTTCTTGAACCAAGCTTCATTCCTGTACAGGAAATTTTTATTCGAAACATTGACGCACGAAATACTGTTCGTGAGGCAGTAAATAAGCGCTCACAAAACTATTTTCAACAGGATATCTACATTACAGCTTTCTACCGCGAAGGGGTAATGCGCAATAAAAGGATTTTGAGCTACTCCGAAGCTTTTACCAGAATCTTTAAATCATCGTACAGCTTTGACTCCCGGTACGATCAGGTTAAGCTGATACGTTTTAGGAAAATGGAACAGGCCAACAGACGCGATACCCTCGATGTAAAGCTCCAGGCCGGAGTGAAAGCCACCCTTGATATCGATATCATGAAAAACCTACCCGACTTTTTAGATCCGGGATTTATGCAGTACTATGACTACACCCGAAACGATATTGTAGTGTACGACAACAAATCGGCCTACGCTATTGGGTTTAAGCAGAAACCCGAAATTACGGACCCCCTTTTTACTGGAATACTGTATATCGATACTGAATCTTTAACTCTACTTGCCGCTGAGTTTGAGATTAACCCCGACATGGTTCAAAAAACCGCAAGCCAACTTGTTGTAAAAAGAGGGCGAGGAATACGCGTTCAACCCCAAATGATTAAGTACCTTGTTAAATACCAACCGCAAGATGGTAAATGGTATGTTAACCACGTAAGGGGTGAAATTTCCCTTAAGGTGCAAACCCGTTTTTGGCCCTTTGCCAATACCTTCGATCTGTTTTTTGAGTACGTTGCCCTACAGGTGGACACCTTAGAGGTTAAGCGTTTTTCAAAGCGCGAAACGCTCAAAACAACCGAAGTATTCTCTAACACACAAGCCGAATACGATCCAAACTTTTGGAATGATCTCAACTACATTGAACCTGAAGAAAATATTAGTAAAGCACTGCCACAACTTAAGAAATTCACTTTTACCGTTAATGAATAATTTTACTTTTAGCGTTGTTAACTCCTGATAAACCCTGTCAAATTTACACTCGTTAACTATACTAATTTTTTTTAAGGCTTAAGGCGCAAGAGAAGATCAATCCATTTGTACTGCTGAATTCCAAAGCCTTTTGAACCAATCCCCCCCCCTTTTTGGCGGGGATTGCTTTTGCTTACGGCTATTCCCGTTTTTAATCATTTAACCACCTATAGCAAAAATCCTGTACCTAAGGGTTTTCACCTGGTGCTGCACCTTTCCCTCGTCTCAGCCCCAAGGGATAGGCTCATGAGGTTGTAGGCAGGTGTCAACAAGTTCAGCCTGGCCTCTTTAGCCCCAAAGCCCTAAAAGCTAAAGTTCTTGGAGCCCAAATCGTAATTGGTCCCCTTGCTATTTTTCGTTTCGGACCTGTTTCGGCATGGGTTAAAAACCATTTGGGCAGAAAGGTCTAGGTTAGCAACAAGGCAGCTGGCACCATACCCTACGCCCACCAACAAGCAGGTGCGAAGTTGCTTCGGCAAGTAAGGCAAGTTGAAGCCCTGGGCCGGAAAGTTTGCATGCTGCAATACTGACTCAAAATCAGTACTGTCAAGCATTTGATTTAAAACGATATGCCTCAATAGGGAAAAATTGGAAAATTCGATGTTAATGCATTCATTATTAATTAGATGTATGGAAGGCTTGCCCAAAAAAATATTTTTAAAAACCTTAGCCAACTTTACTGAATTCATAATCTTATACTTACAAACAACAAAATCTTTTGACCGCCATTAGAGAAATTATTCCTATTGACGGAGGTGGGTTTAATGCACAATGGAAAAAAGGGTATCAATCTCATGACACCCTTTTTTACTAAGCTATACGTTTAAACCTTATTCCTTATAAACCTCTAAATGAAAAAAGGTCAAAGCCCTTCAATAATTCCAACTGCAATAAGTCCGATAAGTACATTAAAAGGCATTAGGCAGAAATACCCCAAAAACTGAAATGTTTACTGAGTTCTAAAAGTAAAAAACCACTCCCCCGCCAATTAAGTTATATGCCGGATCGGTTAGTCCAATTTCGGCCTCAAGAATAAAACTCATGTTTTTACGTAACCCTATATCTACGCCGGCAGGGATCCAGAGCAAAAACTGTGTATCACCCCCATCAGGGAAGTTAATATCGGTATCCAAACCCGTAATTAACCTAACCCCCTTTGCCAAGCCAAATGTAAGGTTTAGTGTACCATCGAGTCCAAAACTCCCAAAACTATGGGCTCCCCCCGCCAACGAAACATTTTTCCCCAGAACAAACTCAACATTTGCTCCAAAGTAGTTATCGGGGCCAAGCACACCGGCAGTAATACCAACATCTATTCCCCTCGTAAGTCCGTAACCACCATGCAGAAATAGCATGAACTCATTACTCCCATTAATTAGCACTGCTGGTTCAAAGCCTACCGAAATAGTTTTAGGCTTTAGGGTTTGGCCGGTATTAAACACTTGCCCTAACGACATCACGTTGATGGCAGCAAATACAGCAATTAAAATGGTCTTTTTCATGGTTATATAATTTTAATTAAGAGATAAAACTCTTTTGATTCTTTACAAATCCGTAATATATTTTACTATTAAAATTTCATTCACCAGCTTATTTAGGATTGCATATTTATAACAAAGATAAATAAATTAAGTTTTTAAAAACAATGCAGCAAAATATTACTATCTTTCGTCGTTATAGAAAACTTAAGCTATGAACGTAGAAGTTAAAACCACAGCAGGCCAGGCCATGGGGATTGTAGGTATAGTGCTTGCAGTAATTTCACTCATCCTTGCCTTTATACCATGTATCGGATTCGTTGCGTTGCTTCCGGCTGCCCTTGCCTTAATTTTCAGTATTATCTCAATTATTCAAGCAACAAATGGTTATGGTTCAAAAGGGCTGGGCATTGGTGCTCTCATTGTCTCGGTTCTATCAATTTTCTTAGCAGTAATGTGGCTTACAATAATCAGCGGTGGCTTTTCTATTCTTGAGGATTTGGATAAGCATCCTGAAAAAATTGAAATTTTTGGGAAGGAACTTGAAAAGGAGCTTAACGATGCTAATGTTCAGATAAGAATTGAAACCGATAGCTTGGTAAAAACACTTAGGAAACTTGAGGGTGAGTCCGATAGCATTAAGGTGGTAACCATTAAAAAGTCCAAAACCAGTAAGGACGGTGATTCACAGAGTGCCAGAATTACTATTGATACCGATTCTGTTCAGATTAGAATTGAAGCCACTGAAAAAAAGAAAAAGTAATAGTTTTAACCTTAGCTGCAAAGCTTCTACTCCTTACCTTAAAGTAAACTCAGCATTTGCGCTGATTTTACTTTTGGTTTTTATTTACTCTCTGGTTTTCAGCCCAAATACTCATCCCATTCCTGCAGCATTAACGCAACTTACTGGCATTGTACCGCCCAGTAAAGGTTTATCGGCTGCGTTCTCACAGATTTTAAGGCTCAACTTTACCAGCGCTTACATTTTCAATCCTTACGGTTTACGCGTATTCTCATTTTTCCTAATTCAATTTATACTGCGCGTGGGCTTAATTTTTGCAGAGTTAAGGTTTCCTAACTCCGTAAAAACATCTACTATTACTGTTGATATACTAATTTCCCTTATTCTCCTTATCTACTGCTTTTACCCGTTAATTGAGTACACCTTTAAATTATTACTTCAACTTTTTCATTAGCTCATCAAAGGTAAACCCATCGGTTGCCCTAATCCCTTTTGGGGTAAGTTGTAGCTCGCTGCAATCGGCAAAGTAGTCGTGCTGGTAGATGTAAATATATCCACCTTCATACGACTCCTTCAAAAAGGTTTCCTTTTCCTTCAATGTCTTAAGCGGTTCCACATCGTAGCTCATAATCCAAGGAAGAGGAATATGCGAGCGGAAAGGAAAAAGGTCGGCCACAAAAACTAGCTTTCGTCCCCTGTAGCTAATTATCGGGATGATTTGCCCACGAGTATGCCCGTTAAAAAACCGAAGCTCTATACCTGGTATAAATTCCCCTTCAGCTTCAATCAAATTTAACGCACCTAAATCGCGCATAGGTAAAAGGTTCTCGGGTAGGTATGCATCTGACTCTCGCGGATTTGGATTTATTGCCCAATCCCACTGAGCGCGTGATACATGATAGCGAGCAATTGGGAAAGTCAATTTCAGGTTGCCTTCACTATCGCGATAAACGCCTCCACCACAATGGTCATAATGCAGGTGGGTTAAAACCACATCGGTAATATCGGTTGGCTTATAGCCCCTTTGGGCAAGCCCCTCAATTAAACCCTCGCCACCAAATGCGTAAACATGGCTCATAAACTTATCGTCCTGCTTATTGCCAATGCCGTTGTCAAAAAGCACTACCCTGCCATTAACCTCAACAACAAGCGATTTTAAGGAAAGCGGGATTAGGTTATTCTCGTCTGATGGGTAAACCCTGTTCCACAAAACCTTTGGAACCACGCCAAACATGGCACCACCATCAATCTTAAAGTTTGAAATATTAAAAAGTGACAGTTTCATGATATATTTTTTTTAATGGATTCAAAATATTGATGCCCAGTTAACATAACATTTAGTAATGCAACTTTGTTCTTTTAATATGGATAACCCAATTCGGTTTTTATTGATTAACTTTGCAGCAAATTTAATGGGAAAATGAAGAATACCGATAAATGTTCGTTTTGTGGTCGTTCGCGTAAGGAGGTTAACCTTCTAATTGCAGGGCTCGATGGGTTTATTTGCGACCTATGCTCCGAACAAGCACACCTTATAGTTAAGGAAGAACTTAAAAAGAAAGGCGAGTTTAAGCTTCAAAAAAATAAGTTACTTAAACCTCTTGAAATAAAGAAATTTCTTGACCAGTATGTAATTGGACAAGACGAGGCAAAAAAATTTCTATCGGTAGCCGTTTACAATCATTACAAGCGGCTCCTCCAATCCGACGGAGGCGATGATGTAGAGATTGAAAAATCGAACATTCTTCTGGTTGGCGAAACCGGGACAGGGAAAACCCTTCTAGCCCGTACCATTGCCCGAATGCTACATGTCCCCTTTACCATTGTTGATGCAACAGTACTAACTGAAGCCGGCTATGTAGGCGAGGATGTGGAAAGCATCCTCACAAGGCTTTTACAGGTGGCCGATTATAACGTTGAAGCAGCCGAAAAGGGAATTGTGTTCATTGATGAGATTGATAAGATTGCCCGAAAGGGCGATAACCCCTCAATAACCCGCGATGTTTCAGGCGAGGGTGTTCAGCAAGCCTTACTAAAACTGCTTGAAGGCTCAATTGTGAATGTTCCCCCTCAAGGCGGACGTAAACATCCTGAACAGAAAATGATTGCCGTTGATACCAAGAATATCCTATTCATCTGCGGTGGCGCATTTGAGGGCATTCAGAAAAAGATTGCCCAAAGGTTGAACACCACGGTTGTAGGATATGGTGCTAGCAAAACCCGCGAGGTTATTGATAAGGATAATCTCCTTCAATACATTGCTCCGCAGGACTTAAGAGCCTTTGGCCTAATACCCGAGATAATAGGACGCTTACCGGTAATCACATACCTTAACCCTCTCGATCGCAAGGCCTTGCGTGATATTCTTACCGAACCAAAGAACGCCATTATCAAACAGTATATCAAACTTTTTGAGTATGATGGCATTCACCTTAAGTTCGACGAAGAGGTTCTCGATTACATAGTGGATAAGGCAGTAGAGTTTAAGCTGGGTGCCCGTGGCCTGCGGTCGATTTGCGAAGCAATTATGATCGATGCAATGTTTGAACTCCCAACCAGCGATCAAAAGGAGATGGTGGTTACACTAGAATATGCCCAGAATAAGTTGGAAAAATCGAACCTGAAAAGGTTAAAAGCAGCTTAACGCTTAATCCTAACATACTCCTCGAAGGTGTAACCCGGCCCCGTGGTCGGGTTCCCTTTTTCGGAGTTTACCAGTTCCCATTCATTAATATCGATATCAGGGAAGAACGTATCGCCCTCGTATTTATCGTGCACACGGGTAATGTATAGCTTGGTTGCCATGGGCAAGGCCTGACGGTAAATTTCACCTCCACCAATTATAAAAATTTCATTTTCTGATTTTGTCATTTCCAAGGCATTGGCAATCGAACTGGCCACCTCAACCCCAGCAATATCAAGACTGGGGTTTCTAGAAATCACTATATTCCTACGGTTGGGTAGCGGTTTTCCTATACTCTCAAAGGTCTTTCGCCCCATAATAACACTGTGCCCCGATGTGATCCTTTTAAATCGTTTCAAGTCTTCGGGGATATGCCATAGTAACTCATTCCCCCCACCAATAACTCCGTTCTCAGCTATTGCAACTATGATTGATACTTCCATAGGCTTATCCATGAACTACACAGCAATATCACCCTTGATATGCGGGTGCGGATTATAATCCTCCAGCTTAAAGTCAGTAAACTTAAAATCAAAAATCGATTTAACGTCGGGGTTTATTACCATACGTGGTAACTTTCGGGGTTCACGGGTCAGCTGTAGCTTAACCTGTTCAATATGGTTAAGGTAGATATGGGTATCGCCAAGGGTATGAACAAATTCACCAGGTTCATACCCGCAAACCTGAGCCATCATCATGGTTAGCAGGGCATACGAAGCAATATTAAAAGGAACGCCAAGGAATACATCGGCACTGCGCTGGTAAAGCTGACACGACAGCTTGCCGTTGGCAACATAGAACTGGAATAGAACATGACAGGGCGGTAAGGCCATATTCTCAATTTCACCTACATTCCATGCCGATACGATATGGCGCCGTGAATCGGGATTATTTTTGAGGGAATCAACCACCCTGCTTATCTGGTCAATTTGCCTTCCATCGGCTGTTGGCCAGCTACGCCACTGGTAGCCGTAAATCGGCCCCAAATCGCCGTTGGCATCGGCCCACTCATCCCATATGGTTACTCCATTCTCGTTCAGGTACCGGATGTTGGTTTCCCCTTTGAGGAACCATAAAAGCTCATGGATTATCGATTTCAGGTGAAGCTTTTTGGTGGTAAGCAACGGAAAACCCTCCTGCAAATTGAAGCGCATCTGGTAACCAAAAACACTAATGGTTCCTGTTCCAGTTCTATCGTCTTTGCGTACACCATGTTTAAGGATGTGATCGAGCAGATTAAGGTATTGAACCATGACCAAATAATTTTCTGCTCAAAAATATAAAAGAAAAACGAAGCAAGTATGAGCTGTTAATATCAAATGAAAACTTCTCCTTTTGCAGAAAGATACCACCTACGCGCCCACACTGCCAGCGCAGCAATAATCAGTCTAATACCAAGCATCCATGGAATTGATACGCCAATGGCCGCAAATAGAAGCAAATCTTCCAGGTTTGAGTGCGAAATGGCAATATGGTAGTTAAGCAAATCGGCTTCTGGCTTTCTAATTCTTCCGTGGCTAACCTCATCGAACATTACTGCTGAACCGTAGGCGAGCCCTAACGTGTTTGCAATAATCCACAGGAACGATGTTGATTGAGGAAGTCCAAGTAATTTTATTATGGGCGACATCGGAACAGTTAAAACCCTTATGAGATTGAACTCCCTGAGCACTTCCTGCAATACCATTAACAGGAAAATTATAACGACAATCTTAATAATCATTCTAAAAGCTGAGAGCAGCCATCCCTGTAGGTGAGCAAAAAAGCTTAGAGCTTGGTCATAATTAACAGGGTTTCCAAAAACCTGATCTAAAGGTGGAAGAGTTAAGTTTAGCACAAAGGCTGCTAAAAAAGCCATTCCTAAGCGTAAAGCAACCATATGCCATGCCTGTGAGCCGGTTTGCGACTGCACTGCGGTTTCAACAATTAGGTTGTGGGCTATGAGGCTCATTACAGCTATAATTGTAACCTCTCGTAATGTTAAGGTTAACTGCGACAATACCGCTATTACTGAGTAGATATTCAAGAAAACTCCAGTTACAAAGGCTAGAGCCGCCTCGCCCTGTAAACCAATCAGCTTGAATGCCGGAGTTAAAAAAACGCTAAGCGTATTTAGCAAGCCAAAGTAGTTCAAAACACTTACCAAAAACGATATGGGTAAGGTAAACTTTAGTATCCAGAAGGATGTCTTTATGGCTTTGGGGTAAGCTCTCATGAAACACCCCAAAATTTTTTCGGAAAAAGAACCAGCTAAAAACCTTAAACTAACCGCAATGGCCAAAAGCTTGCTTCGCATACCAATAAGTATTGTTGCTATGATGCATAACCTTGGTAAAGGTTTAAAAAAGAATAAGCCCGGTTATCCCGGGCTTAGTGCGGATAGAGGGACTCGAACCCCCACGCCTTTCGGCACTAGATCCTAAGTCTAGCGCGGCTACCAATTACGCCATATCCGCAAAATTTCGGTGCAAAGTTATAAAGTATTTTTAAAATACCAATAACCTTACACTATTTTGGATAATTATTTCCTAAGCTCAAAGTTTTGCCCTAGGTAAAGCTTTCGAACCTGCTCATCATCGGCAAGTTCTTCGGCAGTACCTGCTTTAAGTATTTCTCCATCGTAAAGTAGGTAAGCCCTATCGGTAATGGAAAGTGTTTCATGGACATTATGATCAGTGATAAGAATGCCAATGTTCCTATCCTTAAGGTGGGCAACAATATTCTGAATATCCTCCACGGCAATGGGATCAACCCCGGCAAATGGCTCATCGAGCAGGATGAACTTGGGGTCAAGGGCAAGCGCACGGGCTATTTCGGTTCTACGCCGTTCACCACCTGAAAGTTGTATTCCCAAACTCTTCCGAATTTTTTGCAGGCCAAACTCATTGAGCAACGACTCTAACTTCTCGTGCTGGTAATCCTTACTGAAGTTAGTCATCTCCAATACGGCCTTAATGTTATCCTCAACGCTTAGCTGCCTAAAAACCGAAGCCTCCTGAGCAAGATAGCCAATACCACGCTGTGCACGGCGGAAAACAGGTTCGTCGGTTATATCAATATCGTCTAGGAAAATCCTGCCAGAGTTCGGCTTAATTAAACCAACAATCATGTAGAAAGTTGTGGTTTTACCTGCCCCATTGGGGCCAAGCAACCCCACAATTTCCCCTTGACTTAGCTCAACGCTTGCCCCTTTAACAACAGTACGAGTCTTGTATCGCTTAACCAGTGTATCAGTATAGAGCCGCATAGTACAGTTAACTATTCAATTTGTGCGTAAAAGTAACTATTTTATTTTACTCAATGTATTCCTTAATCTTTTTTATATGGTATGATTATCCATATATCTTACCACAATCCGGTTCTAGCTTTCAATTATGGCATAAAAATTGTTAAATTCGATTAGAATTTTTTTTTGTACCTTTGCATAAGAAACCATCAAAATGATAAACCCTCCAAAACATACACCCCGGTGGATAGTTTTTTTAATCGATTTGGTTATATGCTTGTTTTCCATAACCTTTTCGTTTTTTGTCAGGTTTGAGTTTTCTATTTCAGAGGAATACAGAATACTGCTAAAATCGGTTATCCCTTTGGTTCTTTTCATCAGAGCAGTTCACTTTTTATCGTTCCGTACCTTTGCAGGTTTAATTCGTTATACAAGTACTAAGGATGCCGAAAGAATTTTTGTTGTAACAAGCGTAAGTACTTTCGTTCTTTTTGTCATCAACTTCATCAACTTTTTTATAAGCAGCCGTTTTATTATTCCAAACTCCATTTTACTCATAGATTACTTTTTGACCATAATACTAATGGTTGGATCAAGGCTTTTCTACAAAACACTTTACTATACCATTAGAAACTCTGACCTTAATAGTGAAAAGATTTTGATAGTTGGTGTTGAACAATTTGCTGCGGCTGTTAAGCGCGCAATCGACAGGGAAAGCCTTACAGGCATTCAAATAGTTGGGTTTATTGACCCATACAATAAGCAGGAAGGGAATAAGATAGAAAACATTGAGATATACAATATCGGCAAAATTGAGTACCTAATCCAAAAACACGACGTTACCAAGGTTATTCTTGCGACCAAGAATCTTGATCCAAACCGTAAAAACAAGATTATTGAGAAGTGTTTAAAACTAAACGTTAGCGTTCAAACCATCCCCGATGCAAATGCATGGATTAACGGGGAACTCAATGTAAAGCAGATTAAAAACATTAAAATTGAGGATTTACTTGAAAGGCCACCTATTGTCCTTGACAAAAAGCGAATACAGGACTACATAAAAGGTAAAGTGGTTTTGGTTACAGGTGCTGCCGGATCAATTGGGAGCGAGATGGTAAGGCAAATCACCAAGTTTCACCCCAATAAGATCATTCTTTTCGATGTGGCAGAAACGCCATTATACGAGTTGGAACTTGAGCTAAAGGAAACTTTTCAATTTTTCGACTTTGAAACTGTTATAGGAAGCGTTACAAACGAGTACAGGGTGAACAGGCTATTTGAGGCATTTAAGCCACAAGTGGTATTCCATGCTGCTGCCTACAAGCATGTTCCTATGATGGAAAACAACCCTACCGAAGCGGTGTTTAACAACGTTTTAGGGACAAAACTCGTTGCCGATATCGCTGTAAAATTTCACGTTGAAAAATTTGTAATGATTTCCACCGATAAAGCGGTAAACCCCACAAATGTTATGGGGGCAAGCAAACGTATAGCCGAGATCTACACCCAAACGCTGAACTATACTTCCCAAACAAAGTTTATTACTACCCGTTTTGGAAATGTTTTGGGTTCAAACGGATCAGTTATTCCACGCTTTAAGAAGCAAATTGAGAATGGAGGCCCAATTACCATTACACATCCGGACATTATCAGGTACTTTATGACCATCCCCGAGGCTTGTCAGCTTGTCCTTGAAGCAGGGGCAATGGGGCAAGGTGGCGAAATATTCATTTTTGACATGGGCAAGCCAGTAAAGATTCTCGATCTGGCGAAGAAGATGATTAAACTCTCAGGGCTAACCTATGGTAAGGATATTCAAATCAGCTTTACCGGACTTAGGCCCGGGGAAAAACTATATGAAGAACTACTCAACAACAAGGAAAATACCATTCCTACCTACCATCCTAAGATTATGATTGCCAAGGTTAACGAGTATAAGCAGGAAGAGGTGATACCCAAAATAATGGAATTAATAAACGCTCTTCCAAGCCACAATAATTTTAGGATAGTAAGCATAATGAAGGATATTGTCCCCGAATTTATCAGCCGTAACTCGGTTTACGAAGATATCGACCAGCAAAAAAAGTACAGAAATGAGCAGCAATCCAAAACTGCATAAATTTTTCCACCGTACACCCATCCAAATCAGGTTTAACGATATCGATCAACTTTCACACGTAACCAACTCGGTTTACCAGCAGTACTTTGACCTAGGCAGGTTGAAGTACTTTACTGAGGTTTTACAGGAAAAAATGAACTGGGAGGTAGAAGGGCTTGTATTGGCGAGTATCACTATAGATTACATTATTCCCATACGCATGTGGGATAATATTGAGGTATTAAGTAAGATTTATGAAATAGGCAACAAAAGCCTAAAAATGCGTCAGGAGATTTTTAACAACACTACCGGTGAAGTGGCCGCAGTAAGCAAAGCTGTAATGGTTTGTTTCAGCAATGCGGCCGGCAAATCCATTCCCATCCCGCACCGTTGGAGGGAGTTAATATTAAGCTTTGAGAAAGATTTACAGCTATAGGTTTAAATCAATCAAGCCTTCAGGAAGTTCCATTTCAAGCAGCTTAGCCGAAGTATCAACCTCCACAATCAGTTCGTCAGCTGCTGGGATCAGTACATGTTTACCATCAGGGGTAACCAACTCAAATGTTGCATTCATTGAGTACTCTGTGTAATCAACTATAACTCCAACCTCCGATTTGTCGGTATTCAGCACTTTGTATCCAACTAAATCGGAAAGGTAAACTTCGTCCTCCAGCTCTATAGCGGTGGAAGGGATTAACATTTTAACACCGTAAAGTTCCTGCGCCTGGTCAATAGAGTCCACATCATCGAACTTTACAATTGCCTTTTCAGGGTTTTGGAAACGAATACGGGTAATAAAAAAAGGAACCGGTATTCCTTCAATTTCAAGAAATACCGATTCCAATTCTTCGGGGTTGAACTCAACCGATGAGTTTAAACTCACCGCCAGTTCACCGTTAATGCCATGTGTTCTTTGGATATATCCAATCTCAACGAAACCGGCATCCCCCATGCACCTTAAGCCTCAGCGTTTTCGGTTTCCTCCGAAGTTGACTCTGCTTGAGAATCGGCTTCTTTGGCAGCCATTTCGGCGCGCTTCTTGGCTATTTCCTGAGCGCGAGCATCACGAACCTTCGATTCGGCTTCCATGCGTTTCTTCATCTCCTCGGCTTCGCCCTTGGCCAATGAATCAATCTTAGCCTTAATCTTAGCTTCCTTTTGGCTTACCCAATCCTGGAATTTAGCCTCAGCTTGCTCGGGGGTAAGAGCACCCTTTTTAACACCCTCAAGAAGGTGTTTCTTTAGCATTACACCTTTGTACGATAGGATAGCCCTACAGGTGTCAGTTGGTTGAGCGCCTTTTTGCAGCCAGTCCAATGCCCTATCAAAATTTAATTCAATAGTAGCAGGATTTGTAAGGGGATTGTATGAACCAATCCTCTCAATGAATCTGCCATCTCGTGGCGCCCTGCTATCCGCCACCACAATGTGGTAGAAAGGTCTTTTCTTCCTTCCCTGGCGGCTTAGTCTGATTTTTACAGGCATACTTTACGCTTTTAGTTAAACCTACTATTTTACTTTAGCGGCGCAAAGATATACTTTTTTTTACGATTTGGAACTCAGAAAATTGCTTTATTCTTATTTTGATATAAATTTTTGACAATTGCTATTTGAAAAAAAATAGTAACCTTTGCAGGGTATGGGTTTGTTAAAAAACACTAAACCTTGCTAAGCATGAAAAGAATATCAACCATTACGCTAAAGCTGTTAGTTTTCTTATTGGTAATACTGCTATCATCGTTAGCAAACGCTGAAACCATTGCCAAAAAGATAAAAACCATCCCTCAAGGTAGCGATTCAGCTTTTATTACCAAAACACTTGGCACACCAACCGAAATACAGGTGGTTTTCAGGTATTTCTACCAAGGGAATCAGGCCGTTTTTATTGACAGCGTTATAAGGGATATTCGGCTAGCTGAACCGCATAAAAAACTAAAAATTAAGCTGAAAAGGCAACTTAAAGCCGAACAGAAAAAGGAAACTCCCATATCATCGCTCAGGATTGGAATGAATATTTCTGAAGCGCTGGAGCGCGCAGGTGAGCCCGATAGTATAGTAAAAGGAGAGGATTGGTACTACACCAACAGGCATCGTATTGAAATGGCCAACGGAAAAGTTATTAAAACTGAGGTTCACCTAAAAGCCACACTTGAGACACTTGATTGGATATGGCTCAACTTCACAAAGGGTGGTTTGCTTTTTATGAACATCACCCTGGCTTTAATAATGTTTGGCATCGCCCTTCAAATCAAGATTGAGCATTTTAAGCTGTTGCTGGTTAGTCCTAAACCTGTTATTCTCGGTTTCCTTTCACAGTTCCTTGTTTTACCTTTCTTTACATTTCTCCTAGTATTAATTATTCAACCAACACCAAGCGTTGCAATGGGTATGATACTTGTTGCAGCTTGCCCGGGAGGAAATATATCTAACTTCATTTCATCGTTGGCAAAGGGAAACGTGGCACTGTCAATTACTTTGACGGCCATTGCCACCCTTGCGGCAATATTTATGACACCCTTCAACTTTGCCTTTTGGGGAAAACTTTACTCAGCGGCCTCTAACCTGGTAATACCCATTGAGATTGATGCTTGGGAAATGATTAGAACCGTTCTGATACTGCTTGGAATACCGGTTATTCTTGGTATCGCCTTTGCCCGGTTCTTCCCAAATACTGCGGAGCGCATTTCAAAACCTTTTAAGATTTTTTCCATTGTGGCATTTTTGGGTTTTGTTGTTGCCGCGCTGGCTGCTAACTTTGGGTACTTCCTGAAATATATCCATCTAATTGCGCTAATTGTTCTTGTACACAATGGATTGGGGTTACTGGTAGGTTATACTATCCCAAGCATTTTTAAGCTTAGCAAGCAAGACCGAAGAACTATAGCAATTGAAACCGGTATTCAGAATTCAGGTCTTGGACTTGTGCTAATCTTTAACCCCAACCTATTCGATGGACTTGGCGGAATGGCCTTTATCGCTGCCTTTTGGGGTATATGGCATATAGTATCGGGACTTGGGATTGCCTATTACTGGTCAAGAAAACCCCTCTAAATGTATTTTTGTTTTTAATCCAACATAGCTATGCCCACCAATCGTGAACGAATTGAGGAATGGTCAAAAGCATACTGGCTTTTAAGGTTTTACCAAAACTTTTTGTTTAAGCTTTACTTTAAAACCGAGATTGTAGGCATGGAAAAGCTTCCGCCTAATACTACCTTTATTTTTGCCCCCAACCACCAAAATGCGCTAATTGATGCGCTTGCCATGTTAACCCTTAAACATAGCTGGCAGCCCATTTTCCTTGCCCGTGCCGATATTTTTAAGAAACCGCTGGTATCAAAAATACTTACCTTTCTAAAAATCATGCCCGTTTACCGCATTCGCGATGGTTTTGAGAACCTCTCACTTAACGATAGTATTTTCCTAAAAACCATGGATATAATCCGTAAAGGCAACGGTCTTGTAATTCTCCCCGAGGGGAACCATGCTGGTTTCAAAATGCTACGACCTCTAAAGAAGGGTATTGCCCGCATTGCCCTTCAAACCGAGGATGCTTCCGATGGCTCACTTAACATTCATATTGTCCCTGTTGGGCTGGACTACTCAAACTATGTTAGGTATAGGAGCAAATTGCTCATCCGGATTGGTGAACCTTTCCCTGTTAAGAAATACCTTGACCTTTACAGGCAAAGCAAAGCCCTTGCTTACAATGCCCTGATAGATGAACTATCAGAACGCATTAAAGCGGAAATGATTCACATTGAAGATGAACAGAACTATTACGAGTACCTTTTCCTAACCCAGCTTTTCCCAAAAAGATTTATCAAGGAGAACAAACTACCCAATACTCTAAACCAGGCATTTGAAATAAGCAAAAGGTTGATTCTCAAACTCGACAGACTTAAGGAAACGGACAGGAGTACCTTCGATGGGATTATTCAGCTAGCCCATGAGCTGAGGGATCGCATTTCAGCCAACCGGATTAAAACCCAAGCATTGCCGCTAAAGGTAAGTAAAGCTTTTAACCTGCTCTGGATGGTTCCACTTTTTGTTGCATTGTCGCCTTTGGCCATTTTTGGGTTCATCAACCATATCATACCTATAATTATTCCCTACCAGTTAAGTAAGAAATTTGAGGACGTTCAGTTCCACAGTTCAGTTCGCCATGCTGCGGGCTTGCTGTTATTGCCACTTGCATACCTAATCCAAACAGTAATTGTTGGACTGATTCTAAAAAGCTTAGCAATGGCATTGCTTTACCTTGTTTTACTACCTCCCGCAGCAGTTATTCTTTACAACTGGCGTAAGTTGTTCTATAAGATTAGAGGATTAATCAGTATTTTGATTTTTGCGACTAGGAATAGAAATGAGTTTGAACGCATCAATAACCATTTCAATAGGTTAATGAATGATATTAAGTCGATATTTTAATTCGGAATATCTTGTTCTGTAATCATACCCATTCAACGTCAGGTTTTGCTGTAATACCATTACATTTGAAAATGAATGTAACTATTCGTATTTTTGCACGATGAAATATTAACCCGATGCTTAAGGCCCTAATTGTTGACGATGAGATTGCCTCGTTACGTACGCTTGAGTTGCTCCTAGGACATTTTGAGCAGCATATCGAGATTATTGGGGTTGCTTATTCTGCCAGTGAAGGTATCGATAAGGTAACCAAATATGATCCCGATATCGTTTTCCTCGACATCGAAATGCCAGGAGGTAGCGGCTTCGATTTCCTTGAGGGTTGTCCTCACCGGAACTTTGATGTTATCTTTATAACCGCATACAATAACTACGCCATCAAGGCCTTTAAGTACAGCGCTATCGATTTTTTACTAAAGCCAATTGAGGTTGATGAACTCCACGAAGCGTTGGAAAAGGTTATCCGTCGGCGTTACTCAAACTTTGATGGCCGTAACAAGTATTTCGCCCTCTTTGAGAATATCAAGGAGATTATTCCCCAGAAGTTGGTGGTTTCAACAAATGACAAGTACGAATGCCTTGATGTTGGCGAAATTGTTTTTGTTGAGAGTGTTCCTAACGGAACCCAAATCAAGCTGGTAAATGGCAGCCAATTTCTGGCCAACAACCCTTTTGGCGACATTTGCACTTTGCTTGAGGAACGTAATTTTAGCTTCATCAACCCAAACTGCCTGATTAACCTTGGAATGATCCGTAAAATTTCAAATAAGCCAGAAGGTAATATTGAGCTGAAAAACCACGAGCTAATTACCGTAAGGGGCGAGTATCTGGAACGTTTGAATCATCAGCTCGAGAATATTTCAAAATAAGCTGCTGTTTTGGGTAGAATCGTTGCACTTGATATTGGTCGTAAGCGAACGGGCATAGCCATGACCGATCCGTTGCGAATTATTGCATCGCCGCTGGAAACCATACCCACCCATAAGGTAATCGATTATCTTACTGAACTTTTTCTGAAGGAAAACATCGACATACTGGTAGTGGGCAATCCCCGCCAAATGAACAATACCCCTTCCGAAGCTGTTAACTACATAAAGCCCGTAATTAACGCCATCAAAAAGAGGTTTCCCGAAATGCCCATTGAACTTGTGGACGAAAGGTTTACCTCCAAAATGGCCTTGCAGGCCATGATTGATGGTGGCATGAAGAAGAAGGACAGGAGGGAAAAGAGCAATGTAGATAAAATCAGCGCTGCCATTATCCTGCAAAGCTACATGGAGGGATTAAAATATAAGTAGTAATTTTACGCGTTAATTAGGACAGATGATACGAACAGTTTACGTTTACGGATCGCCAGTATTGCGCAAGGTGGCTCAGAATATAACACCCGATTACCCCCAGCTCGATGCACTTATAGCTGACATGTTCGAAACCATGGAGCAATCCGATGGTATTGGTTTGGCTGCCCCCCAAATTGGCCTTTCCATTAGGCTTTTTGTGGTTGACGGCACTCCCCTTGCCGACGATGACCCAACCCTTAAGGATTTCCGCAAGGTCTTCATAAACGCCCAGATTACTGAACGTTTTGGCGAGAAAGTAATTTATAACGAAGGTTGCCTTAGCCTGCCCGGCTTACATGAGGATGTTGAACGGGAGTCGAAAATTCGCATTCGTTACCTCGACGAGAAATTTGTGGAGCACGAGGAAGTGTATGAGGGCATGGCTGCCCGCATCATCCAGCATGAGTACGACCACCTGGATGGCATACTCTTTACCGACCGTGTATCGCCCATCCGCAAGCAGCTGCTCCGCTCAAAGCTCAATGCAATAGCCAAGGGTAAGTATAGCGCAAGCTACAAGTGCCGGATTGGATAAACGATACCTGAGTTTTTGACTGCTAAATATTTCTTGGCAGCTAAAACTCTTAACGTATTCCTTTGAGAGTCTGAAAATTCAAATGTTGTTCAGCTAACAAATAAACGCTCTTTTGCCTACCTTATCCCCGAAATGCCGGGATAAACTTTGCGGAGGAATCTCATATTTAGTGTACCGTGTTCCGTGTGCAGTGTACAGTGGGGGGGGTGTTTAAGGATAAAGAATTAAAATTTAAAATTTCAGATTTCAGATTCATGATTGTAGGTGGTTTCTTAAGCCATCAACTATCAACCATCAACTTTCAACTTTCAACTTTCAACTAAATTGTTATCACAGAGTTGCACAGTGTGACACGGTGTTACACAGAGCGTATGACGTGGCTATCGCGAACAACGATTCACGAGCAACGAACAACGTTTCCAGCCCCGTAAGGGCTAAACATTTGTAACCCCATGGCTACTCCCGCGTTAATTGCGATGCACGCATTGACATTTCTAAGAGCAACACTGAAACGTTGCATCGCAACAGAAAAGTATGGCCAAGAGCAATTGCCCAAAAAACATCAAGAATTAAAGGTTAAGAGATGCTTCGACAAGCTCAGCATGACAAAGGGGACGTGGATGTCAAAAGTATTGTCATTCCGAGCTAGTCGAGGAATCTCATTTAAAAAAGGGAATAAAGGTTCAAAGAGATGCTTCGGCTAGCTTAGCATGACAGATAGATGTTTCGTCGGAATCCATCCCGAACAAACGGGACAAAAAAATATCCTAAATCAAACAGCATTAATTCCTGAGTAATGAATAAAGGCTTAGAGGCTATGCCTTGCTCCCTCATACCTTAAGTGGAACCATATTTTAGGACTAGACAATAATAATAAATCTACTATACCCTAAACACTATACCCTAAACACTAAAACTAACCACTTCAGCTTCAGTTCAATCAAAAATTTTTCTTTAAGCTATCCCTTGCTAATTAAATAATTAGTTGTATTTTTGCGTCCCGCTTATTATCAAATTTAAGGATCACAAAAAAGTTGGTATTAACCTAAAAATTAAGAGATTGCAGTGAATACGCAAAGTTACAAAACGGTAATGGCAAACGATGCCACCGTTAAAAAGGAGTGGGTTGTGATTGATGCTACTGACCAGGTGCTAGGTCGCCTATCGAGCCAAGTAGCAAAAATCCTAAGGGGGAAACACAAACCCAGCTACACCCCACACGTCGATTGTGGTGATAGTGTAATTATCATCAATGCCGACAAGGTTCGTTTAACCGGTCGTAAGTTAACCGATAAGGAGTATGTACGCCACACCGGATACCCTGGTGGTCAGCGTTTCTCAACCCCTAAGGAAATGCTTCATCGCAAGCCCATTTGGGTTATTGAGCACGCTGTAAAGGGCATGCTGCCTAAGAACAGGCTTGGCGCCGAGATGTTCCGCAACCTTTACGTTTATGCTGGTTCCGAGCATCCGCACGAGGCACAACAACCAAAGAAAATTGAATTAAGCAACATTAAATAAGTTAACTTATGCAGGTTTATAACGGATTAGGTAGAAGAAAATCGGCTGTTGCCCGTGTTTACCTCCGCGAAGGTAAAGGCAACATCACCATAAATGGCCGCGACCTCAAGGAGTATTTCAGCTCAGAACTGCTCCACTACGTGGTAAAGCAGCCTCTAATGGTACTTAACGCCACCGAAGGTTTTGACATTAAGGCAACTCTCGATGGTGGTGGTATAACCGGTCAGGCTGAGGCTCTTAGGCTTGGTATTGCCCGCGCACTTGTTGAGTACAACGAGGCAAACAGGGCTGTTATGCGCGCCAACGGTTTCTTAACCCGCGATCCTCGTGAGGTTGAACGTAAGAAACCCGGTAGGCCAAAAGCCAGAAAGAGATTCCAGTTCAGCAAACGTTAATGCTATCAATTGTTTAACAAACTATTTATTAACCATTTGGCAGGCAGTTTAGTAATAAATTGCCCAGACTCCCGAAAGGGACTACTGAGCGATTGCCAAAAAATCTAAACAAACAAAAAATGTCAAGAACAAATTTTCAGGAACTGCTCGAAGCAGGTGTGCACTTTGGTCACTTAAAGCGCAAGTGGAACGCAAAGATGGCTCCTTACATCTTTATGGAGAAAAACGGTATCCACATTATCGACCTGCACAAAACAGTAGTAAAAATCGATGAAGCTGCCGCTGCAGTAAAGCAAATCGCCAAATCGGGTCGTAAGATCCTTTTTGTTGCCACCAAAAAACAGGCAAAGGACATTGTTGCCGAACGTATCAAGGCTATTAACATGCCTTACGTTACTGAGCGTTGGCCTGGTGGTATGCTCACCAACTTCCCCACCATCCGCAAAGCCGTTAAAAAGATGAACAGCATCGATAAGATGATGACCGACGGCACTTTCGACACCCTTTCAAAGCGTGAAAAGCTCCAAATTCAACGCCAACGCGCCAAGCTGGAAAAGAACCTTGGTTCAATTGCCAACCTCAATCGCTTACCAGCAGCCCTTTTTGTGGTTGACGTTCAAAAGGAATATATCGCCGTTCGTGAAGCCAATAGGCTTAACATTCCGGTTATCGCAATGGTTGATACCTGCTGTGATCCTACTCCAATCGATTTTGTGATACCCGCTAACGACGATGCATCCAAATCTATCGCCCTGATTGTTGACATCATGGCTAAAGCCATTCAGGAAGGGCTTGAGGAACGCAAGGCTGAAAAGGATAAGGAACCTGCCGCTGCCGAAAAAGAGGAGGGCGTAAAAACCCGCGCTCGCAAGGCTAAAAAAGCTGCCGATGTAGTTGAAGAGCCCGAAGATGAGGATGAAGCCGACGAGGTTGAAGAGGTTGAAAAACCCACTGCCACTATCGTTGACGATGAGATTGACGAAGAATAACAACATAGACCCTAAAAAAACTAAATACCATGGCTGAAATTACAGCTGCTGATGTAGCAAAACTTCGTAAACTTACCGGAGCAGGCATGATGGATTGCAAGAATGCTCTGGTTGAAGCTAACGGCGATATGGAACGCGCCATTGAACTTATCCGCGAACGCGGTAAGGCCATTGCCAATAAACGTGCCGACCGTGAAGCCGGTGAAGGCGCTGCCATTTCAAAGGTTAACCAGGCCGGTACCCGTGGTGCCATGATTGTGCTTAACTGCGAAACCGACTTTGTTGCTAAGAATGCCGATTTCCTTGGCGTAGCCAATAAAATACTTGACCATGCCCTGAATACAGCACCTGCCAACCTCGACGCGCTCAAGGAATCGAGCCTCGATGGCCGCAAGGTAGCCGATTTTGTTGCCGAGTTCTCCGGTATTACCGGCGAAAAGGTTGAACTATCGTACTACGAGCAGGTTGAAGCACCCATGGTGGTTTCATACATCCACATGGGCAACAAGCTGGCTACTCTGGTAGGCTTCAGCAAAGCAATCGATATCCAGGCCGCTAAGGATGTTGCCATGCAGGTTGCCGCCATGAGCCCTGTGGCTATCGACAAGGACGATGTTCCCGAAGATATTCGCCAGAAGGAGTTTGAAATTGGCCGCGAGCAGGCACGCCTTGAGGGCAAACCCGAGAACATGCTCGATAAGATTGCCGAAGGCAAGCTACAGAAATTCTACAAGGAGAGCACCCTGCTCAACCAGGAATTTGTTAAGGATAGCAAGTTAACCATACGCCAGTACCTGCAAAGCGTTGATAAGGACGTTAAGGTAACCGCATTCAAACGCGTATCGCTCAACCTATAATCCTTACAGCATATCACCTTGAAAGGAGAGCAACCCTGCTCTCCTTTTTTATTATATCTACTCAATGTCGTTTAGTTAACAAAAATATACATGCCTGTCATCCTGCGCACAGCAAAGGATCTCTAATCGACCCCATGAGATGTTTCGCTTGCGCTCAACATGATAAAGGGAGTTAGGGAGCCATGATGTTGTCATCCCGAGCGTAGTCGAGGGATCTCATATAAGGGTAAAAGGGGAAAGAGATGCTTCGACTTAGCTCAGCATGACAACTATCTCATGAACCGATCGACAGAAAGTATCACAGAGTTACACAGTGTAACACGTGTTGCACAGAGAGTATAACGTAGCATTCACGAACAACGATACACCAACAACGAGCAACGCTTCCAGCCCCGTAGGGGCTAAACATTTGTAACTCCATCACGACTCCCACCTGTATAGCGATGCACGCAATACATAAGCTAAAGAACAAGGGGGAAACTTTGCATCGCAACAGAGAGACATTGCAAAGAGCGATTCACACGTTCTTTCTTGTCTTGATACAAGAAAGAACCAAAGAAAATCAAGGCTGAAAAGCCCGACCCATTTCTGGGTCAGGCTTTTATGCCTCTGCTTGCTTCTTCCGCTCCATTCCCTATCAGGAATATGGGTTAGGGTAAGGTCGTATCCACATTCAACCCAGATGACCCCTCTAAATCTCCCCTGAGAGGGGAGACTTTAGCCCTGCAATAAGGTTTCCTAATTGCTTCTCCCCTCTCCTGTCAGGAGAGGGGCGGGGGTGAGGTCTTTTTCCACGATCAACAATCAATGCTTCCCGCCCCGTAGGGACGAAATATTTACAACTCCATTGTCATTCCGAACTAGTCGAGGTATCTCGATTTAAGATTTAAGAACTCACTAGTTAGCACACGTCTTTAGACGCACACACAAATCGCCCTGAAAGGGCAAATCACATTAGCCCTGGGTTTTAACCCAGGGCATTGAGGTGTTCAAATTATTTTGCGATGCACGCAACAACTTTTCCAAAGAGCAATTCAGATACGTTGCATCGCAACCTAAAAGCATTGCAAAGAGTGATTTATGCGTTCTTTCTTGTCTTGATACAAGAAAGAACCAAAGAAAATCAAGGCATAAAAGCCCGACCCATTGCCGGGTCAGGCTTTTATGCCGTTTCCTTTTATTATTCTTATTGGCTGAGGAATCGTATTTGTAAAATAAAGGTAAAAGGAGATGCTTCGACTGGGCTCAGCATGACAATTGTTTTACGAACAACGAGCAACTATACACGATCAACTTCATTTGTCATCCCCAACAAAGTCGAGGGATCTCTTCAAAGGATTGAAGAGAAAAGAGCAATGAGATGCTTCGGCGAAGTCTATCCCGATAAATCGGGACTCAGCACGACAGCGTAATGTTTCGCTCGTGCGCAACATGACTTACAACCTTAACTAAACAACATTGATATCTAATTACTATCCCTATCATCACTGACATAAACGCAGATACGTCAATTGATATAATCAATTGATGTGTCTCGAATAAATAAATTCTTTAACTTTACTAAAAGAATTATGTGACAAATTGATAAAGAAGGACTTAAAACAATCACCTGTTCAGTAAAGTATAGGTAAAGCCCCAATATTCACCCATTGAACATGAAAAACGTAACTGTAAAAATTGATAGACACCGCGACGAAGAAGTTATATGCTTTATATGTGAAAAGGACTTACAACTAATTGAGATACTTAAAACTAAGCTCAATGCACATTGGAGTGCTACAAAAAAATGTTGGTATCTGCCCATTTCTCATTTCAATTTAAAAAAAGCATTTGAAGCATTTAAAAGCATAGCTTGGTTGGATATAAAGAATCTATCTCATACACCAAACGAAGATAAATACCAGATAGATACTCTGCAGGAAAAAAAAGGTTTGAAAAATGGCTAAAATTTAGACGTTATAGCCCCAACACAATCAAAACCTATACAGATGCTTTGGTTGTTTTTCTCAGCTATTTTGACTATAAACCGGTTTCTGAATTATCCAACGACGATGTGGTATTATTTGTAAACCAATATATACTAAAGCGCAAGTATAGCTTTTCGTATCAAAACCAAATAGTTAATGCACTAAAACTTTACTTCCGGGAAATACGCAAAAGCAAAATAGAGGTTGAGGGATTGCAACGCCCCCGTCGGGAGCACAAGCTGCCAAATGTTTTAAGCATGGAAGAGGTTAAAGCCATACTCCAGGCCTCAACCAACGTAAAGCATCGCACCATGCTAAGCCTGATATACGCTTGCGGACTACGGCGTAGCGAGCTGCTGAACCTAAGAATTGGAGACGTTGACTCAAAACGCCATATGCTCATTATTCGAAACGCGAAGGGCTACAAGGACAGACAAGTGCCAATTTCAGACAAAACCATTGAGATGCTCAGAGAATACTATAAAATGTATAGACCAAATGTATGGTTGTTTGAAGGACAGTACATAGGTGAAAAATATAGCGAAAGAAGCTTAGAACAATTGCTAAAAAAGGCTTTACTAAAAGCTAAAGTCACGAAACCAGTAACACTACACTGGCTCAGGCATTCGTATGCCACCCATTTATTGGAGGCTGGTACTGATTTAAGGTATATTCAGGAATTACTGGGGCACAAGAGTTCAAAGACAACAGAAATTTACACTCATGTTAGTCAAAGCAGTTTGCAAAAAATCAAATCTCCTTTTGATGATTTGTAAAAAATTTTTAAACTTGCGAAAATAGAACGCTATTTTATAGCGCCTATACACCCAAAAATGGAAATAAGGCGCAACATTGTAGCGCATATAAACTAGTTGTGCGTAATTTTGACATGAACGAAACGAAAGACATATTTTGGGATGTTAAAGATGTCGTTTTATATGAAAACTTCTTTAACACAGGAATAATTGGTAATGACCAGTTTCACAGAACATATGAATTGGTAAAGAACTTGTCATACAATCTCCAATATCTAGAGTTCATTTCAAAAGCATTGAAAAGAGATACTCATTCTGTTATTAGAACCGAATTGATTAAAACATTCGTAATAACTGGAATAAGCGTCATTGAATCTATTCTTTATTACGTGTTGAAAAGCAAAAACCTTCATAAAACAGAGCCTTTTGAAGAAATTGCTTTAATAAATTCAAATGAAAAGAAAGTAAATGGAGTTTTCATCAAAGTTGAAACTAGACTTTTAAAGAAACTAGAAGAAAATAAAGAAGTAGAAATGAATTTAAATTCTATGCTTCAGAAAACAGAGAAAAATAATCTACTTGGTAACGATCATTCAATTTACACTCAACTCAATCATTTAAGAAAACTAAGAAACAAAATTCATTTATACTTGATAGAGGAAAATTTAGATCACGATTGGAATAGTTTTAATAATAATGAAATGACCTTAATGAAAAAATCGTTGCACAAAATATTGTTTTCAGAATTGTTTAATTATGAAACTGAAGAGCGAAAAAATCTTTTTGATTTTATAGAATAATAAAAAAACTACGCACAACACGTGGTTACACTTACTGGGGCTGATGATGCAGATACGGAAAAATATTACTAATTTAGTATAGTTTTAACGTGTGATAACGCCGCTGACTTTTAACTCCCAAGCAGTTTCAACCACGGAACCGTTAGCGGGCATTGTAAAACGACCAACACAAACCAACATTCAGACAATAAAGTAGACTTCTGACAATGGAACAGAAAGACAATGCAACAATTAAAATAAGCAGTAATAGTGCAACACCATTCGCACAAACTTACTTTCACGGGACAAAAGCGGACTTGAAAGTTGGTGACTTAATTCAGGTAGGTTACAATTCAAACTACGGACAACAAAAAAATGCTAAATACATCTTTTTGACAGCAACTTTGGACGCTGCAATTTGGAGGGCTGAACTTGCTTTTGGTGACGGACGAGAGAGAATTTATTTAGTAGAGCCAACAGGAGAGATGGAAAATGACCCCGACCTGACCGACAAGAAATTTCCCGGAAACCCAACACAATCTTTTCGTTCAACTAAACCATTCAGAGTAGTTGGAGAAGTAACAATTTGGCAAGGACATCCAGCCGAACAAGTAAAGACTATGAAAGAACATCTTGAAAAACTTAAAGAACAAGGTGTAAATTCATTGAATGACGTATAGAAATGATAAAAAATGACCTCTCAATGCAAAGTAACAAAGAAATAGTATTAGAGTTTATAAGTGCAACAAATCAAAAAGATTGGGATAAGGTTTTGACTTTAGTCCATAACGATTTTGTAAGACATAGCTCATCTGAACCAAAAGAAATAAAAAGTAACATCGGATTAGTTAAATTCCATCAAGCAGAACTAGAAACATTTCCCGACCTGAAAGAGACCGTAATTTTTGCAATTGAAGAAGGTGAATTAGTTGCTGCGAGAATAAACTTTTCAGGTACACAATTAGGACAACTCATAAATTTTCCACCGACAGGTAAAAAACTGATTGCGGATTTTAACTGCTTCTTTCGTGTAACGGAAGGAAAGATAAAAGAAACTTGGGTTGAGTATGATAATTTAAATGGACTTATTCAACTAGGTCATTACAAAATAAGTTGAAGAATATGACGAAGAAAAGGAACAACGACCCGCTAACAGCGGTTTGGCGTAATGGCGGGTGCAGTGCTTCGTATGACAGTTTTTTGGTAGGTTCAAGTGCAGTTCTTCGATTGAACTTTTGTGCTAAAAATCCGCCACTACGCCAAGCCGCAAAACGTTGACTTATAAAACTTACCCTACTTAAACCTTATTCCCAGCACGGTAATATCGTCCCTTTGGGGTTCGTCGGCCTTGAAGCTCAGGAAATCGTCCAGAATGATGCTTTGCATTTGGGGCATTGGTTTACCCAGTGCCGAAACAATGGATGTGTGTAAGCGACAGGTGGTAAACTTCTTTCGCATTGCGTTATTCTGGTCAGTGATGCCATCGGTGGCCATTACCAGTATGTCGCCTGCATGCATGGAGATACGCCAGTTTGAGAATTCCTGCTCCACGTCGGGTAGCACGCTGCCAATCGATTTGCGGTTACCCTTCAGGGTTTGTATGTTGTTGTCGCCCTTGAGGCAGTAGTATAGAGGGCGGTTTGCCCCGGCAAAGGTTACCACGTAAGCATCGTCGGATTTGCGTTCAATTAGGCACAAAGCCACGTCCATACCATCAAAACTCTCGCTAACATCCTGCCGTAGGGCCTTGTTTACCTCGTCGTTAAGCTCGGTAAGGATGGCGGCAGGGTTATGGTTTTTGCGCTCAACAACAATCTCGCTAAGCAACCGGCTTCCAATTAACGACATGAATGCTCCGGGCACACCATGACCAGTACAATCCACAACGGCTATAAAAAGCTTATCGTTTGGCCTGCCCTTGGGGCCAACCTGAGCAACCCAGTAAAAGTCGCCTGATACCAATTCCTTTGGAAGGTAAATAAGAAAGTGCTCAAAATCGTCGGCAAAAACGGTGTTAAGGTCTGGAAGTATAGCCTGCTGTATGGTTTTAGCATACTGAATACTATCGTTAATGTGTCGGTTACGCTCCTCAAGCTCATCGCGCTGCGAGAGGATTTCTTCCTTTTGGTGCTGGAGCAGTAAGTTCTTTTCGGTTAGCGCTCGCTCCGACTCCTTTAATTCCTTGGTTCGCTCATCGACGAGCTGCTGCAGCTTGATGTTTGAAACCCTCAATATTCGGGTGTTAATCCTAACAATTACAAATATTATCAACCCAGCCAAAGCAAGGTATAGAATGAAAGCATACCACTTCAGGTAGAAAGGATGGTCAATTGTGAATGGAAAATACTCAACCGGGCTTTCGATATCCTGGAGCGTTTTTGATTTTACCATGAACCGGTAACTGCCGGGTTTAAGGTTAGTGTACTCCTTGAATCTGCTTGTATTCCAAGGGCTCCAGTCATCATCGTAACCTTCAAGCTTGTAGGAATACTGAAGCTGGTGGTTTGGCTGGAAGTAGGGCGAGGAGAAAAAGATAATTAGGTCGTTAACCCTGGCAGGCAGTACAATAGGTTGCTGAACCTGAACAGATTTTGCCCGCACAAAAGGTTGAGTTGCAAGGCTGTCAAAAGAAAACCCTCCGTAAACTGTGCCCTTTTTCTTTGAATATACCTGTCTGATAAATACCCTAGGTATTTGATCGGTTGGAAAGTGCTCATTGGCATCGAAACGGAACAGTCCGTCGGTCGATGAAATCCACGATACATTATCGGAATCGGTATAAACATCAAAAAAGATGGTCTCCGGTATCAGGTTAAACTGGGCAGGGGAACGCCTGTAGGCTTTATCGGCATGCTTTGTAACCCTTTCCAGTTTACGGTTTGCCTGAAATCTATAGGTTTCAAACCAGATGTCGTTATTCCTATCGCATGCCAGTATTCTTAACCCAATAGTACCGTTGGCATACTGAGTGCCCAGCATGGTTTCGGGTACAAAGGAGTCGGTTTCCTTATCGTAACTTGAAAGCCCACCCTCGGTGCTTGCCAGCACAAGCCCATCGATATAGTTAACCGCAATATCATCGCATTTGGGTTGAAATGGTAAAGAATAACTTTTATACTTTTCGGCTATCAGCTCATAAGGATTTATTACATCCAGGAAACCTATGCCCTTATAGCGCTGAGTAAACCAAACATCTCCGTTTTTATCCTCGGTAACCTTGTAAACCTCAGATGATGAACTATACAAATATCCCAGAAACGTGAATACTCCCCTGTTCTCCTGCAAAACCCCAACTCCATCGTAAAGGCCAACATAGAGAATGCCCGGGTAAATCTTGGATTTAATAAAGGAGTATGCATTTACTTTAATACTTGTTACTGGGATAGCTCTTTCTCCTTCAATCCTATAAATTCCGTTTGCGGTTCCTGAGAGCAAGTGTTCCTTGCCGCTTTCATCGGTGTAGATGAAAAGCCCCCATGCTAAATCGTTAATGCCGCTTACCCTTTCAAAGTGCGAATTTGTTTTAACGTGGACACCCGTATTGGAAGAGTAGTAAATGGTTCCCTTGAAATTTACAGCCGACTGTATAACCCCGCTTATTCCGTCCTGCTCAGTCCAACTTGTTAGCTGCGAATGAAAAGGCGAGTACGATATACCATTATTTAATGCCATCCAAATATTTTTGGAGTTGTCGGCATATAAATACCAAGCGGTATTGTCCTGCAGTCCGGTTTCCTTGCTTATGGTTCTAACAATTTTCCCGCTGTGATTGATAATGGCAACACCTCCGGAGTAGGTTCCAATAGCCCAAAGTCCCTCATCTAGCATTATTCCAGAGTAAATCCTGTTGGTGATAAAAAAATTAGCGTTTGATGTTTTAAACGGGATGAGCGTTTTAAAATCGGTGGGTAAGGTGCGAGTGGTCAGTGCCTGCTTATCAAGAAGGTAAAATCCGTTTGTTTGCGTCCCAACCAGCAAGTACTGGTAATTGTATGGCAGGATGGTGTAAACCATTTGTGTACCAAGAATTTCGGTTCCGGGTACTTTTACCAGTGAATCGTTATAAAGGTAGGTTAAACCGTAATCGCGCTGGTTAATAAAAATGTAATTATCCACATAGTATGAGCGATGGAACTGGGTTTTGGGCTCCCAGTAGTTAACGGTTAAATCGCTGTTAATTCTAAATAAAGCCTTAAAAGTTGAAAAGTAAACTGCCTGACCGGTGTGGTAGATTTGCCTTATAAGACCTGGCTTGGCAAAGCGCTCGGGCAACAGCTTAGAAAGGGAATAGTACTTAAGTGAGTTAGCCGAATCGGCGGCAAGGTATCCAACCTCATCCTGACCTCCAACCCAAACCCTGCCAGTTGGGTCGGTGTCAAGGCATCGGGCAAGGGCATTGTTAATTGAAATATGCTTCCACTCGGAGCCATCGTACTCAATTACACCAACATTATTGGCCACGTAAATCATCCCCCTGTTGTCCTGGGTAATTGCCCAGCTCTGCGAATGACCATTATACTGCCGATGATGGAAGTTGACAAGCGGATAGCGGCCAATTTCCTGCGCAAAAAGGCTAATGCTTGTAATTGCTAATGCAAAAAACAGAAACAGTTTTAAATAATGCCTCACAGCCCCTTTGATTTAAAAAACACCAGCAAGTTATTAATTTATTGATATTGAAGCAAGCAAAAAAGGGTCTTTTTAGACCCTTCGCGTTTAAATCAGTTAGCATGTTTTTACCTGGAGAACTTATAGGAGTACCTGTAAACAACCCGGTACTTGTAGTCGGAGTAGTAGGCATCAACCTCGTTGATATTCCCCTGGTTATCCACCTTATAGTTGCGGCGCGAATAGTCCGAAGCACCGTCCTCGTACCATTTTTCCTCAAGCAGGTTGCCGTTTTTATCGTACTTGTATGAGCTGTAAAGTATCTTGCTAGCGCCGGGTTTAGTCATGTAAACCTCAATCATCTGCTTTTTTTCATCGTAAACATAATCGTAGGTAGCACGTAGCTCACCTCCGTAGTATTCTACCTTAGTTAATAGCATATCGCCGTCGCCATACTTAAAGGCTGTTCTGCCTAACTCCTTACCTGCAGGGGTAAGGTTTTTTTCATCAATTACCCGACCCTGTGAATCGAGAGTCCGCTCAATGATTTTGCTTAATGTTTCGGCAGGCTTATATATTGATATTTTAACCTTGTTGGTTGAATTTTCAAAAACCCATTTCTCCTCCACGGCATTGTTTGCCGAGTATTTGGTAATATCCTTTTGCTTGCCATCGGGCAAGTAGGAGTAAGCCACACGGTAGGTTGTTTGGCCATCGTAACCTATTTCGGTAAGCTTATTGCCTTTAGAGTCGTAGGTAAAAGCTTGACGGAATGCCAAGGCAAATCCTTTTTTTGGAAGATCCTGGAACTGTTGGTACTCAATTTTTCGTCCGCTTCCATCGTACTTATATAAATGCCGCGAGGCAACTACTCCATTGGGCTTGTAGTTAACAACTTCCACAATATTTCCATTCTTGTCGTAAGTGGTCTCAACCGATTTATAACCCTTACTATCAACCTTATCGTTCTGTAAACGGTGAGTGTACTGGGTAATGGTTTCTATTTTGTTCTGAGCAATTTTATCCTTGCTCATGAGTTCGGTTATTGTTTGGGCGGTTAAACTCCCAAACGAAATACCCGTAAGAAACAAAAGAATACTTAAAGCTTTCATGTAAAAATGTTTACTTGGTAAACTGTTACGGCAAAGTTAGAATAAATCAAATGATTTTATACAAATTCCATACCTTTTCAGTGTATGTAAGGTGAAAAAATTAAAAATCGTCCTCTTCGGCCGAGATAGGGATAGTAACAGCAAGTATGAAAAAGTGGCGATTATTCTCGTAAGGAACAAAATGGTAATATAGCTTGCGTTTCGATTTGCGTGCAATATCAATTAACCCTAAACCGGCTCCACCCTTCTCATTAAGTTCACCTTCAACCATCTGCTGCATGAACATCTCCTTAAGTTGCGTTGGACTGGCGCTGTTTAACCTATCGAGCCTTTGCTCCAGGATGGGAACCTTATCGTTCCTAACCAGGTTGCCGGTTACAATGTAAAAGCTATCGCGCTCCTTACCCACTACAAACAAACCATTACCAATCTGTTTTTCTTTTTCATCGTAGTCGTCGGAGTGTTTGGTGATGTTCTGCAAGCATTCAATCATGATGTGGAAAACCCTTTTGCGGGTTGCGGTGGGGACATTCATTTCAGCAATCTTCCTATTTGCCATAAAGGCAAATGAACGCATGATTTGGTGGTTCATTTCGCCCTTATATATAAGGGGAAAACCACTTGCTGCAATCTCATTTGCCAGGGTCGATTTTATGAAATAAATGACGCTATCCATCCGTAAAAATATCAGTTGAAGATACGTAAATAATTTTTATCCCGCAAAGTTTTAGCTCATGAACTTGTCTCCTTTTTTTACGAAACAATGCAATTTAATGATAAAATGATTTTTTTAGTGCACGAACTATATGAATTTTTAACAATACATACTACCTACATTATCAAAACTCATGCCTGATTTATATACACCTCGAGCAAGGAGCATTTCCCCTGCGGTCGTAAAATGATATCCTTCAGATCGGCAGGCAAAAGGAGCGTTTCGCCTTTTGTTAGCCGCTCGCTGGAGCCCGATGCGTAAACAACACTACATTCACCCTCAACACAAAGGTAAATAACAAAGGAATCGAGCATGTTATAGTCGCGTTGCATTGCGCTAGTAAAGGTAATCCTGTTAACGGTAAAGTACTTACAAGCGGATAGTTCACTTGTTTTATTCACCTCATCCACCGGATGAGTTTTGGGGTTCTGAACCCTTGAGAAATCAATTACATCCACAGCCAGTTCGGTGTGGAGTTCACGGGATTTACCTGAACTATCAACCCTATTCCAATCGAAAATTCTGTAGGTAATATCGGAGGTTTGCTGAATCTCGGCCAGCAGTACCCCTTTCCCAATGGCATGCACCCTGCCCGCCGGGATAAAGAAAACATCGCCGGCTATAGCATTCTCCTTGTGCAGGTAACGCTCCAGGTTACCCTCCTTTACTGCCTGAATGTACTCTTCCCGGGTAATATCCTTTTCAAATCCAGTGTATATGAGCGCATCCCTATCGGCATCAATAATATACCACATTTCAGTTTTGCCGTAGGCATGATGACGTTCCCGAGCGGTATCATCATCGGGGTGTACCTGTATTGAAAGAGTTTCGGAAGCATCGATGAGCTTAATGAGCAAGGGAAACTCCTCGCCAAACCTCTCGTAAAGGCTTTCGCCCACAAAGTCGCCCATGTAAACCTCAATCAGCTCATTCAAGGTATTACCAGCCAGAAAACCGTTCTGCACAACCGACACATCGCCTTCAACTCCCGATACTTCCCAACTCTCACCATATTTTTCTTCGGGGTTTGGGAATTGCTTACCCATGGAATGGTGCAACTTGGTACCTCCCCAAATGCGCTCCTTAAGGATAGGTTTAAACTTTAAAGGGTATAATGAATTGCTCATTGCCAACAGTTTATTTTTGCTGAAAACTATTTAAATAATTAACTTGCATTACTACTTTTGCAAAGGTAACACTAAAAGTTGATAGGATGCTAATAATTGGTATTGCCGGTGGTACCGGCTCAGGTAAAACTACAGTTGTAAACAAGATTATTGATTTGCTTCCCAAGGGAGAGGTGGTTGTTATCCCTCAGGATTCCTACTACCGCGATAACTCACATTTACCCTTAGAGCAACGTCAGGAAATGAACTTTGACCATCCCGATTCCATTGAGTTTGAACTGCTGGTGCAACATGTTAAGGATCTGAAAGCCGGGAAACCCATTGAACAACCCATTTACTCATACCTAACATGCGCCAGAGCACCTGAAACCATTAAGATTGAACCCCGCCACGTGGTAATTATTGAAGGTATCCTGATTTTTACCTGTGAGGAACTCAGGAAGTTGATGGATATCAAGGTTTTTGTTGATGCCGATGCCGACGATAGGCTATCGCGTGTAATAGCCCGCGATATTGTGGAACGTGGCCGTTCAGTTAATAAGGTACTGGAGCGTTACGAAAAAACTGTTAAGCCCATGCACCTGCAGTTTATTGAGCCTACTAAACGTTATGCCGATATAATTGTACCTCAGGGTGGAAACAATTCGGTTGCCATAAATATTCTTACATCAATAATTGAAAAAACACTCCGTTCACATAATTTGCTGTAGCCATGCTCACCGATGTTAAGCTCGATGAAATTCTTTTCCTGGACATTGAAACGGTTCCTCAATACCCTGAGTATAACCAAATGCCCGAGGAATTTAAAAAGCTTTGGGATAGAAAGGCAAAAACGTTGGCTAAGCCTGATGAAACGCCTGAAGCAATATATGAGCGCGCTGGAATTTATGCCGAGTTTGGAAAGATTATTTGTATTTCCGTGGGCATAATTGTGCCCTCCAATGGCAATTACACTTTCAGAGTAAAATCATACTATGGTGACAGTGAGATTGATTTACTCAAGGGCTTTGCCGAAATGGTAAACGGGTTTAGTGCCAAAAAACCTAACCTAAACCTTTGCGCCCATAATGGCAAGGAATTCGACTTCCCATACATTGCCCGCCGAATGCTGGTTAACGGTATTAAAATACCCGATATCCTAAACGTAGCTGGCAAAAAGCCATGGGAGGTAAAATTTCTCGATACCATGGAGCTATGGAAGTTTGGCGATTTTAAGCATTACACTTCGCTGAACCTGCTATCGTATATCTTTGGTATTCCCTCACCTAAGGATGATATAGATGGGAGCGAAGTGGCTAAGTGCTACTATGAACTGAACGATTTGAACCGGATTGTGATTTACTGTGAAAAGGATGTGTTAACAGTAGCGCAGCTTTTCCTGAGGTATAACGGTTTTCCAATTATTTCGCCCGAAAACGTAAGCCGTTCCGAGGTTTAACCCAAAAAACTCTTTAATGCCGAGATAAACATTTCTGGCTTTTCGGCATGCACCCAATGACCAGCTTCGGGAATGCTTACAACTTGGCAATTAAGGTAAATCTCCTTTAGCCTACCTACCTGATAGGCAGGTATATAGTTTGAATTCTCGCCACGGATGAACAGCACATTGGCCCCCAATGCCGATGTTTTTTCAACCTCAACACCCAGTAAAAGGTGTTCAAGGTTATTTTCAAGTGCATTGAGGTTTATTTGCCACTCAAATCCAAGGAACCTCCTTTTAAGGTTTTTTAGCAGAAAGTTTCTCAACCTCTCGTTGAGATTGTTTTGCTGCAATACCCTACCAGCATCAATACGTGAGGTTATTTCGTCAGGCCTCAAAGCCTTTAGGGCCTCTATAATTCGCATGTGCTCAGCATAAGCTGATCGGAACCACTCATCCTCGGGGCTATAGCTCCACGGGGCAACATCAACCACAACCAGTTTTTCCACTTTGAATGGATACTGCGATTGGAAAAGCATTGCCACACGACCACCCATTGAGTGCCCCAACAGGTAGAAACTATCCAGTTTCAACCTATTGGTTAGCTCAAGCAAATCATTTACCATATGCTGGTAGGTATGATCAGGTGAATGAGGGCTTTGCCCGTGGTTTCGCTGATCGGGGATTATGAGAGAGTAACTACTTTCAAGGTTTTTGGCTATGGAAATCCAGTTATCGGACAAGCCGTAAAGGCCATGTAGAATTACTAATGGCTTACCCTGTCCAAGTTGCCTGTAAAAGAGTTCCATTTAAAAGCGAAGCTGACGGAGGTACATCTGTATGGTATTTTCCAGCCCGTAGTACAGGGCATCACAAATAAGTGCATGCCCAATGGACACTTCGAGCAGGTTGGGAATATTTCGGGCAAAGTAGTTCAAGTTATCGAGGTTAAGGTCGTGGCCTGCGTTCAATCCAAGGCCAACTTCCATAGCTGCTTCGGCAGCTTTTACAAATGGCTCAATAGCCTGTGCAGGATTTTCAGGGAAATGCGTAGCGTATGGCTCAGTATATAGCTCAATCCGATTTGTTCCGGTATCGGCAGCATGCTTAACCATCAGGGGATCCGCATTCACAAAAATTGAAGTTCTGATACCATGCTCCTGAAAACGAGCAATAACTTTTTTAAGAAAGTCCTTGTTGGCAATAGTATTCCATCCGGTATTGGAGGTAAGGGCATTGGGTGGATCAGGCACTAGGGTAACCTGGTGTGGGGTAACACTAAGAACTAACTCTATGAACGATTCTGAGGGATACCCCTCAATGTTAAACTCGGTGGTAATTACTGGGCGAATATCGCGAACATCCTGATAACGTATATGGCGCTCATCGGGGCGAGGATGAACAGTAATCCCTTCGGCACCAAAACGTTCGCAATCAATGGCTGCTTTCAGCACATTTGGAATATTTCCACCCCGGGCATTGCGTAAGGTGGCAATTTTGTTTATATTTACACTTAAACGTGTCATTGCAATCAAATAAGTTTAACTTTGTACAAAAGTAATCGTTTTTTACAAGAAATATGGTAGCCAAGGACATGATTTCCGATGTAATTCCTCCACTCAAAACCTCCGATACCGGGATAACGGCTTTGAACTGGATGGATATTTTTAAAGTATCGCACCTACCTATTGTAAACGATAAAGAATTCCTTGGCTTAATATCAGAGAGCGATATCTATGACCTCAACATGCCCGAGGAGCCCCTTGGTAACCATCAGCTTTCGCTTTTGCGACCATATGTAATTGAGGACCAACATGTTTTTGAGGTAATGGAGGTCCTATCGCGCCTAAAGCTATCGTTAGTACCGGTACTCGATAGCTCAAAAAACTACTTGGGTGTAATAACCCTAATGGAACTTCTGCATTACTTTACGGAACTTTCAGCCCTCAGGCATAAGGGAAGCGTTATTGTTCTTGAGATGAACGTTAACGATTTTAGCTTGTCGCAAATTTGTCAAATTGTGGAGGGGAACGATGCAAAAATTCTTGCCGCTTATATTACCTCGCACCCAAACTCCACCCAAATGGAGCTAACGCTCAAGCTTAATGTCACCGATGTTACCTCAATAAAGCAAACCTTTCAGCGTTACAACTATAACGTTCTGGGAGCATACATGAAGCAGGATGACGAAAGTGACTTGCTAAACGATAGGCTAAATTATCTATTCAAATTTTTGGACATATAAGCAAATGACCATAGCAGTATACGGGAAAAGAATAGATGCGGAATTTGCCGAGGCAACCCGAAATCTTTTTGCAGCACTCGAAAAATATCGGGTCAATGTTTTGATTTACCTTCCACTACTCGATTACATAAAATCAAACCTATCGTACACACCACATATCGGCGGCACGTTTATAACTACTCAGGATCTAAAGGAAACCGATGTAATGATTAGCCTTGGAGGCGACGGTACCTTTCTTGATTCTATAGCCCTAGTTCAGGATATGGGAATCCCCATTATGGGAATTAACTTAGGTAGGTTGGGCTTTTTGGCAACAACGTCAATCCCTGAAATTGACAATTCCATTGATCTGCTGATGGCCTCAAAGTACTCCATTGAGAAACGAAGCATGCTCCAGCTTGTAAGCGACACTAAACTTTTCGATCCATTCCCATACGCTCTCAACGATATGGTTATCCGTAACTCCGTTGCTGGGCTACTCCATGTTAATACATACATCAACGGCGATTATCTGAGCACATACTGGGCCGACGGGTTAATAATTGCAACACCTACAGGTTCAACAGCATACTCACTCAGTGTTGGAGGCCCAATACTTACCCCAAACCTATCGGCGTTTGTACTTTCGGCAATTGCCCCTCACCATTTAACCGTCCGTCCCCTTGTAATTCCTGACGACAGCCTGATTGAACTTGAAGTGTCAGGGAGAGACGAAGAGCTGATAGTTTCCCTGGATTCAAGAAACATTAGAGTCCCACAACCCGTTAAACTTATGCTTAAAAAAGCTCATTTCAATGCCAATGTCATCTGCTTAAAAGGAACAACCTTTTACAGAACCATTAGGAGCAAATTGCTATGGGGCATGGACAAAAGAAACTGACTGGTGGTTGAAACAAAATTGTATTTAATTCGTTTTAAATAGATAATAGTTAAACATTTACTATATTTGAATGCTGATATATATTTGCCATGCGAAGGGTTACATGTTTGATAGTGGGGTTATTGACAGGTTTGGTTCTGCATGCCCAAACCTGGAAACAAAATCGCATTGAGGTCTATTTAGGTTTGCCAGTTAACCACTATTTTGGAGATATTGGCAACTCCGCTAACACCAATGTTATTACCAGCATTAAGGATGTTAGGATTAGAGCCTTACGCGGTGGTTTTGGCGGGGGTGTTGGTTTTAAGGTTAATCCATTTATATCGGCACAAGCAAGTTTAAATACGGGTTTCCTTGGTAATACCGACGATGGCTCATACTACAGCTCCAGGGATTACCGATTTTCTACTTTTTATTCCGAGCTAACCGTAAAGGGAATTTACTACATTATTTCTGAGAGCCATCAGAATTACTACTATCGCATTATGGACTTCAGGGGCGGTTTGCGCCATATCAATAAACCGTTTAGCGTTTACGTTTTTGCAGGCGCCGGTGGTTTGTTCTTCAGTGCAACACCCAATGACAAGTTGCTTTCCAGAACACCGCCACCGGGTTTTACTAAACCCGAGGTTGACGATTCAAAGTATTTTGCCCTGGTAATTCCCGCAGGTGTTGGTGTAAAGTATGAGTTTTATCCCCGTTTCCAGCTAGGGGTTGAACTTGGAGCCCGTTACGTAACCACCGATTATCTCGATGCTTTTTCATCGGTTTACTCTAGTCACAACGACATGTACTATACCATTAACTTTAACGTTTACTACAAAATTCCTTACCAAAAATTACTTAAACGCTCATTCTGGCAATTTTAATGGATACATTAAAAAATCTATTACTTTCCTTAACCCTTTGCTGCTTAGCCATACTAGCTGGCCAAGCACAGGACCGACGCGATTTTGGGATTCAGGCGGGAACTACCTACTACTACGGTGAGTTTAACGAGGTAATGCCACTCTATAGCCCATCATTTGCAATGGGAGTAATTTTCCGGTATAACATAAATCACAACTACTCCATAAGGGCATCGGCAATTTATGCCAATGTTAGCGGCTCATCCTCATCGGCAAATATAATTCCCGATCCCAACATCAGCTTTTCAAAAAATATAATTGGAGCTGAAGCAATGGGCGAATTTAACTTTTACTCCATAAACCCAACCAGCAGCCGCAAAGCAAACCTCTCGCCATATGTAAATGCTGGGGTTGGGCTTGCACAAATGGGCACCTCGTTAATTTTTCAAATACCTTTTGGCGTAGGCTTAAAATTTACCCCTGGTCAAAGGCACACCTTTGCCCTGGAATGGAGGTTTCACAAAACCTTTACCGATAAAATTGACGATTACAGCAGCCCCGACGATGGCCGCAAACCTTTTTTACACAATAACGATTGGTTCTCATTTATTGGATTGATTTATACCTATCGTATTCCAAATAACAGCTATATTTGCCCCGCATATAGATAGAATCATGTCGCTAATTGATAAAATTGAAAGGAGCAGAGTCCCTGAGCACGTTGCCATTATTATGGACGGGAATGGTCGATGGGCTAAGCAGCGTGGCAACCAGCGAATTTTTGGACATAAGAACGGTGTAAAAGCGGTTAAGGCTGCCACTGAGGCCGCAGGCGAAATTGGGGTTAAGTATCTTACACTTTATGCCTTCTCAACCGAAAACTGGAACCGCCCTAAGTCGGAAGTAGATGCCTTGATGAGCCTACTGGTTGAAACCATCAACTCCGAGACGGATACACTCCTGAAAAATGGAATTCGCGTACTAACCATAGGCGATCAGTCCATGCTACCGCCTGATGTTCAGCGTAAGCTAAACGATGTTATAACACGTACTGCAAGCTGCAACACCATAACTACCATTCTGGCCCTTAACTATGGCTCGCGCCATGAGATTACTGAAGCCGTAAAAAAAATTGCTGCTCAAACCAAGGATGGAACAATATCGCCCAACCAAATAACCCCTGAAATCATTTCTAAATACCTATATACTACAAACATTCCTGATCCGGCCCTGCTGATACGAACAAGCGGTGAGCTGAGGCTCAGCAATTTCCTGCTTTGGCAATTGGCCTATACTGAGCTTTACTTTACCCCAGTTCTTTGGCCCGATTTCACCAAAGAGGATTTTTTTGAAGCAATTGTTGATTACCAGAAACGCGAACGTCGGTTTGGTAAAACCAGTGAGCAACTTTAAACGTTCGTAATTTTTAACAGTAGTTATTGGAGATTGGCTATATAAAATCATATTTTTGATGCCGAAGGTTATAATACTTTCGGCATTTTGCTTTGTAACATAGGAAATTATACTAATTTTACGCGTCAAAAATAAAAGAGTAACTGATTTGATATGATGAGATTTAGGCTTTTGGCACTTGCCATGTTCTTTATAGGGGTTTCAGCATTTGCCCAGGAAAAACCGTTTAGCTACGAACTTCCAAAAAGATATTGCGTTAAGGAGATCACTGTATCGGGGGTAAAGTTTCTAAATCCTGATGTTTTAATCTCCATGACTGCTATTAGTATTGGCGACACCATTCAGGTTCCGGGTGAAGCAATTACCAAAGCAGTTAAAAAACTGTGGGGCCAAGGACTTTTTTCAAATGTGGATATTAAAGCCTCTCGTATTGAAGGCGATGATATTTACCTTGAGATCAGCCTAACTGAGCAACCCCGCCTAACTACAGTAAATTTTACTGGCATTCGTAAAGGTGAGGCCGACGACCTGAAAGATAAGCTTAAACTCCGAAGCGGCTCCCAGCTAACTCAAGCCACCCTAGAAAATAGCATTATCATAATAAAGAAACATTACAGGGCAAAAGGGTTCCTGAACGTTGATGTAAATCCCGTACTGGAAAATGACACCATAATAAGCAACGGAACAAAGCTAACCTTCAATATCCAGAAGAACGACAGGGTTAAAATTGGTGAAATCACCTTTGAGGGTAACAAAGCCTACGGTCAGGCACGACTCCGTCGAGCACTTAAAAAGATACACCGCCGCGACCTCAACATCTTTAAATCGGCTAAGTTCATTGAAGCAGACTACGATGAAAGTTTGGATAACCTCGTTGCCTTTTACAACGAGCACGGCTACCGGGATTTTAAAATTTTAGGCGATTCCATTTACACTATCAACCCCAAAAGAATAGGTATCCACTTTAAAATTTTCGAAGGGCCACAATACCACATCCGCAAGATTGAGTGGGTAGGTAACACTAAATTGCCTGCCGAGGCGCTCACGGCCGTTCTGGGGATGAAAAAGGGCGATGTTTATGACAGGAGTTTGCTGGAGAAAAGGTTATTCACTGAGGAGAACTCTATCTCCACTCTATACATGGATGATGGGTACCTTTTCTTCCATCTTGAGCCAGTAGAGGTTCAGATTCAAAACGACTCGGTTGACCTTGAAATGAGAATTTATGAAGGCGACCAGGCTACCGTAAACAGGGTAATTATTGCCGGTAATACAAAGACCAATGAGCATGTTATCCGCCGTGAGATATGGTCAAAACCTGGATACCTTTTCAGCAAGTCCGAAATAACCCGAACCCTCAGGGAACTTGGTCAGATGGGTCATTTTGACCCCGAAAAACTAGGGATTGATCCCCTGCCCAACCAGGCCGATGGAACCGTGGACCTTAAATATTCGGTTGAAGAAAAGGCCAACGACCAGCTCGAGGTATCGGGGGGTTGGGGTAACAAGATGTTTGTGGGAACCATTGGTATCCGTTTCTCAAACTTCTCGGTTCGGCGAATTTTCGATAAAGATGCCTGGCGTCCTGTTCCCTCGGGCGATAGCCAGTCATTAGCAATCAGAGCATCAACCAACGGAACATACTATAAAGCATTTAGCCTTTCGTTTACTGAACCCTGGCTAGGCGGACGTAAGCCAACTAACTTCTCCTTCTCGCTCTACAGAACCATACAATCAGGTGGAGTTAGCTACTTCTATCAAACAAGCGATAAATACTTCAGGGTGAGCGGGGCTTCCGTTGGAATAGGCACCCGTTTGAAATGGCCCGACGATTACTTTACCATTTACAATGAGGTGGGAATTCAAAACTATAAACTGAGCAACTGGTCAGGGTATTTTATCTTTACCGATGGGCAGTCGAACAACCTTAGTTACAAAGTTACCCTCGGCCGAAACTCAACGGACCAGATGATATATCCCCGAACCGGCTCAAACTTTTCGCTCTCGCTTCAAATTACCCCACCCTACTCCCTTTTCAATGGCAAGGATTACAGTAAACCCATGACCGACTCGGAAAAGTACAAATGGATTGAATACCACAAGTGGACTGGAAGAATACAATGGTACATACCTCTGGTTGAGAACTTGGTTCTTTACACCAATTTCCAGATGGGGGTAATGGGATACTTCAATAGCAAACTGGGCCATTCCCCATTTGAGGGGTTTGACCTTGGCGGTGATGGTATGTCGGGGTACAACCTTTACGGAAAGGAAACCATTGGTTTAAGGGGTTACCAGAACGGCTCGCTTACACCATACGTTCGCATAGGTGAGAGCCTAGTTGGGAATGCACACCTATACGACAAGTACACCGTTGAGCTGCGATACCCAATCTCGCTAAAACCGCAGGCTGCAATTTACCTGCTTACCTTCCTTGAAGCTGGTAATGCCTGGCAGAACGCTGGCGATTTTAATCCGTTCAACGTTCATCGCTCAGCTGGTGTTGGGGCTCGCTTTTTCCTTCCCATGTTAGGAATGTTAGGCGTTGACTGGGGATATGGTTTCGATAAGGTGCCCGGACGTCCCGATGCACATAAGGGTCAGTTCCACTTCATTATTGGGATGCCTTTTTAATCCTTACAGTTAAAACTGTTAAACTTGGCATATAAATTGTGTAACTTTAACCTGAACCAAATATTATAAAGTTATGAAGAGAACTATTCTGATATTAGCTGCACTTACAATTGGACTTGGGGCTTGGGCTCAAAAATTTGCCTATGTAGATACCGAGTACATACTTAAAAAAATACCATCGTATAAAGCCGCACAGGAACAACTCGACAAGCTTTCAGAGCAATACCAGAAAGAAATAGAGGAAAAGTATGCCGAGGTTGACAAGATGTACAAGGACTACCAAACCGAAAAGGTACTCCTGACTGAGGAAATGAAAAAGAAACGTGAGGATGAGATCATAGCCCGTGAGCGTCAGGTTAAGGAACTGCAGATGAAGTATTTTGGTCGCGATGGGCTACTTTTCAAGAAGCGTGAGGAACTGGTTAAACCCATTCAGGATCAGGTTTTTAACGCAATCAAAGAGATTGCAGTTGAGGGGGGTTACGCCGTAATATTTGACGCTGCCGCCTCACCTAACATGATTTACACTAACCCACGATTCGATAAGAGCGAAGAAGTTCTACAGCGCTTAGGTTTTAAATAATTTTTATATATTTGCTTAAACTAAAAACGATAAACAATGAGAAAGATTCTTGGATTAGCAATAGTTGCTCTACTAACATTTAGTTTTTCAGGAGTAAAAGCCCAGAACTATAAATTTGGTCATATTAACAGCCAGGAAATACTAAAGGCTATGCCCGATAGGGATAGCGCTGAAGCAAAAATTAAGAAGTATGCCGAATCGTTACAGGATCAGATTGAGCAACTTCAGGTAGAATTCAATAAGAAGTACCAGGATTACCTGCAAAAACGAGCTACCTTCACCGATGCAATACGCGAGATGAAAGAAAAAGAACTCACCGATATGCAGCAGAGGGCTCAGGAATACCAGCAGGTTGCCGAGCAGGATTACCAGCGTTATCAAGCTGAAACCATGAAACCTGTAATTGATAAAGCCGACGCAGCCATTAAAAAAGTTGCTAAAGCAAATGGGTTTACTTACATTTTTGATACCAGCTCGGGAGTTCTCCTTTACTTCTCAGAACAGAGTATCGATATTACTCCGTTGGTTAAGAAAGAGTTAGGCATTACAAAGTAAACTTACAATAACTTTAAATTTAGGGGGTAAACTGAACTTTGTTCGTTTAGCCCCTATTTTATTTACAATTGAGAGTAAATGAGCGGCAATTGTAATCCTATAGGAATTTTCGACTCCGGTGCGGGTGGTCTAACAGTTCTTTCAGAACTGGTTAATGTTTTGCCCAACGAGAAGTACATATATTTTGCCGATTCAGCAAATTGCCCTTACGGTTCCAAACCTGCCGAGGAAATTATCAACCTATCGGACAAGATAACACGCTTCCTAATAACAAAAGGTTGCAAGGTTATAGTTGTGGCCTGCAACACAGCAACGGCAGCTGCAATAGATTACCTGCGAAACTCATACAGCATACCATTTATTGGAATGGAACCAGCAATTAAACCCGCATCGCAAAATACTAAAACCAAAAGCATAGGGGTTTTGGCTACGGCTGGAACTTTTAAAGGACGATTGTACATTGAAACCAGCCGAAAATACGCCGCCGATGTTAACGTATGCTACCAGGTGGGCGAAGGGTTAGTAGAACTAGTTGAATCAGGAAAAGCTGATTCCCCTGAAGCAGAACAGCTCCTGCACAGATATATCGACCCAATGGTTGATTGTAATATTGACCATCTGGTTTTGGGCTGCACCCATTACCCATTCCTAAAACCTGTGCTGGAAAGAATGCTACCTAATCATGTCACTATTGTGGACCCTGCACCGGCAGTTGCCTTGCAAACTAAAAGGGTAGCCGAAAATAATGGGTTGCTTTGTAATCAAAATCTAGTAGATAGCACCAGTATCGACTTTTACTCAAGCAGCAATACCGAGGTACTTAAGATGCTCGTTGAAATGAACATTAGACCACAATACAGGATTGAAGATTTATACTTTAACAATGTGAAACTGTAAAAAACCTATTGTATCTTTAAATAAATATTACTCATATGCGCAAAGAGGTTGAAATAGTTATTGAGAATACCGGGCAAAAGGTTCGTGTAACTCCCGGACACTCACTTCTGGAAATTTCAAAAATATTCGAAATAAAATCCGATTACCAGATCCTGGGGGCAATGGTTAACAACCAGGTCAAGGAGTTAGACTATGAGGTTTTTACACCAAAAACCGTTCGATACATCGATATTACTCACCCTGCAGGAATGCGGATGTACCAACGATCGCTATTTTTCCTGCTACAAAAAGCTGTACGCGATATTATCCCCGGTGCCAAGGTACGAATTGAGCATTCCGTATCCAAAGGCTTCTACTGCGAGATTGACGGCTGCAACCTGCCCCTGGAATTACCGCTTATATTCAACATATGCGATAGAATGCGCGAGATTGTGGCGGCAGATTTGCCATTTCGGCGCGATAAGGTATTAACATCCGATGCTATCAAACTCTTTAGAGATTTGGGTTACGAGGACAAAGCCAGGTTATTCGAAACTCGTCCTACCCTTTACACCTCGGTTTACTACCTTGGCGACATGGCCGATTACTTCTTCGGAAGTCTTGTCCCTTCAACGGGCTACCTAAAAGTGTTTGACCTCACTAAGTATTACGATGGAATGCTGCTGAGGGTGCCTAAACGGTTCCAGCCCGATGAAGTGGAAGATGTAGTTATTCAGAACAAAATGTTTGAAATCTTTCAGGAATATAAGGATTGGCTTGAGATTTTAGGCGTTGAGAATGTTGGAGCTATTAACCAAGAGGTAGCCAAAGGAAATGCCAGTGAACTAATAAAAATTTCAGAGGCATTACATGAAAAAAAGGTTGCCGACATTGCCGATAGAATACACCAGCAACCCGAACCGGTAAGGCTTGTACTTATTTCCGGCCCGTCATCATCGGGTAAAACAACTTTTGCTAAGCGTTTAGCAATTCAGCTAAAGGTTAATGGTTTAAAACCATACACCATCTCGCTCGATAACTATTTTGTTGACAGGGAGAAAACCCCTAAGGATGAGTTCGGAAACTACGACTTTGAGGCACTGGACGCGCTTGATGTTGAGTATTTTAACAATGACCTGGTCAGGCTGCTTAAGGGCGAAGAGGTGGAAATACCAAAATTCTCCTTTGAGGAGGGAAAACGCTTTTTTGATGGCACCAAACTTCAGATTGAACCCAATGGCGTAATAATAATTGAGGGTATTCATGCCCTAAACCCAGCCTTAACCCACTTAATCCCTAACAACCAAAAGTTCAAGGTTTACGTTTCGGCATTAACCTCAATTTCAATCGATGGCATAAACCGAATACCAACCACCGATAACCGATTAATACGCAGAATAGTAAGGGACTATCGGTATCGGGGGTATAGCGCACTGGATACCATTGGCAGGTGGGAAAGTGTTCGTCGTGGCGAGGATAAAAACATCTTCCCATTCCAGGAGGAGGCCAACGTTATGTTTAACTCTGCCCTGCTTTACGAGTTTAGCGTTTTAAAACGCTTTGCTGAACCAATAATCCAGGAGGTTCCGCCAACCCGACCGGAATACGATGAGGCCCAAAGGCTGCTTAAGTTCTTAAGCTACTTCACTCCAATATCGGAACGTGAAGTGCCACCCACCTCAATCATACGTGAGTTTCTGGGAGGTAGCACTTTTTCCTATAAATAGCACAAAGTTTTCAACAGTGTATTGTGCTGACTTATTGTCGCTTGCGCATTTTTTGTTAGTAACAATTACTCGTTTAAAAGCCCAAAAGATTAGATTTTTGGGCTTTTTGTTACATTTTAAACAATTATTTCTTAATATTGTAACTAATTAACCCTATTGTGAACCTAAACCTTAGCCCAATAAACGATGCCTAGTATCGTTACAGTGTTATATAACCTGGTTGGCATTACCCTACTGAGTTTCCTGATTGGAAACGATGTTGCATTAAATGTAAATGTTCCGAAGGCAGTAAATGCCGGTAGCGAGTTTGACGTTGAAGTTATCTTGAAAAAGGGAAACCTTAGCGGTTTTGCTCGCCTACAACAGGATTTACCCATGGGTTTAACTGCCCAGCTAGTGGAATCGTCGCTTGGCGACTTTTCATTTGACGAACAAAAACTCCGATTCGTATGGCTTCGTCTTCCTGAGGGTAAGGAGATGCGTTTGGTTTACCGGGTAAAGGTTGACGAGAGGCTTAAAGGGTCGTTCACGCTAAAAGGGACCTTTGCCTACGTTGACAATAATGAACGAAAAACAGCCGAATTCCAAACCTCCACCATTAGTATTAACCCATCGACCAGGATTGACCCCAATTTAATTGTTGACATTAACGAGTTTCAGACCATTATTCCACCACAAGCACCAGTTGGATTTGTGGCTAGCAATGTTAGATGCATAAGGCAAACCCCTATCCCTTCAGGTGCTGAGAATGACTATCTGGTAAAACTACTAGTAAACAAGGGTAATGCCCAGAAGTTTGCCAAAATTGAAGAAGACGTTCCTGAAGGATTTACAGCCGAAGCCATTGAAACCAAGGATGCTGTTTTCACCTTTAAGGACCAAAAGGTTAAATTCCTTTGGATGAACCTCCCGGCCGAACCCCGATTTGTTGTATCGTACAAACTCATTGCCCCCGATGGGAAAGGAAATATTACCGTAAGCTTAAAGGGAACCTTCTCATACCTTGTGGGTGAGGCTACTAGGGTAATAGATATCATTCAAAAGGATATCGACCTAACGAACATCGACCCTGCTGCACTTGACGGACTTATTTCTTCAACTTTCTCAACCGAAGGAGCAAATATCATCTCAGGATTTACCCCTTACTCCGAAGGTGGGATTGATATTCCAATTGAGTATAAAAAAATTGAAGACAAGCCAAAACGTAAAGCCAAGCCGGAATTTGATATGGAACCCTTTATGCTTATGCCCGAAAAAGGGGTTTACTATAGGGTTCAAATTGCAGCCGGACATAAACCCATTGATATTAAACGATACTTTACCCGCTATAACATCAAATATGATGTTAGAACCGAAAAACATGAGGGATGGTATAAGTATTCCATAGGTTCGTTCAAGGAGTACAAGGAAGCTCGCGATTTTAGAATTCTTATCTGGAACTCCACAAGAATTAACGATGCCTTTGTTACTGCTTACAACAACGGGACTCGAATTACTGTGCAGGAAGCGTTAATGATTACTAGTCAAAAGTGGTACAGGTAGTTTTATGAAAAAACTAATTAAATTACACTTAGGGAGGTTAGTAACTGTTTTGGCACTTTTGGTTGTGCTACCAAATGCGCTTCATGCCCAAATTGATGAGGAAGAATACTATAAGGGTATACTCGATACCATAGTTGAAGTTCAAAACCCAGTTTACAAACCAGTAATTTCGTTGGGTGTTGGTTACCTGAGTTTCTGGGGTGATGTACGAAACCCTATCAGCTCTCCCCTTTACGGGAATGTTGCAGGAAAACTTAATGTTTCCAACCTGGTGGGCCGCAAGCACTACTTTAAGGGAAATATCTTTGCCATATATGGCGATATTTTTGCCCACGACCCCAAGCTCTCCTACCTTATGCAACAGCAGCCTTTGCCCCTCGACGATTTGAATAATCCTATTTTTGTTAACTCGGCCTTTAAAACCAACATCTTCCAGTTAGGATTATCGTTTGAGTACAACTTTGGCCATGTTTTTGGCCCTGCAAAACGCTTTAAACCCTTCCTATCAGTAGGTTTTTCAACCATTTTCTTTAGCCCAAAGGGCAATTTCCTCAACAACGGATCGGGGAACTTTTACTATTTCTGGTCCGATGGAACCATGCGAAATTTCCCTGAGAATGGGCCCGATGCCTACCGTGCAAGAATAGTAAGATTTGACAGCGATTACGAAACCGATTTGTCAGGAAAAGATCTCTATAAACAAGGAAGTATCTCGCAACAAACATTTTCAGTTCCAATTGATCTTGGGTTCGACTTCTATCTCTCCGATAGGGTAAACCTAAGGGTGGGAGCTGCTTTTAATTACTGCTTTAGCGATAAAATTGACAACTACGACAGTAAAATAGCCAAAGCCCAGGGATATCCTGTTAAGAATAATATCAAGGATATATTTAGCTTTACCTACTTTACCATGAATTTCGACCTGTTCTCCGATCCAAAAACAATTCTTGTGGAGAGGGTTTTTGCTATGCTGGGTGAGGATTACGATTACGAGATTTTCTTTAGCGATGCAGATGGAGATGGCGTTTTCGACAGGTTTGACGAGTGCCCCGACACCCCGGCTGGTGTTGCTGTCGATTCAATAGGTTGCCCATCCGATACGGACTTTGATGGTGTATTCGACTACATGGATAAGGAGCCTAATACTCCGGAGGGCGCTATTGTTGACGAAAGTGGTTCGCAGGTAACGGCCGATGTTCTGGCTGCCATGTTTAACCGAAAGAGCGAGGCTGTTTCGCGTAAGCAGGTTCGTTTAATCCCTGTTACCCACGTTTGGTCGCGCAGTTTGAACTATACACCGGGTAAGATTCCCGAAAAACTCAGGGTTGTTGACTCCGATGCCGATGGATACATATCGTTCCAGGAACTGATGAGGGCAGTAAATGAGTTTTTTGACGGCACAAACAACCTTACCCTTCAGGATTTGTACGACCTAAACGAATACTTCTTTGCACAGTAACCCAAACCTAACCAATATATATTTTCACAAAAACCTATTTGGTTTTAAAAGGAAAGAGGCTGGTTTTTATACCCAGCCTCTTTGATTTTCATAATAATCCTTGAGAATAATGAACAAAATTAAAATGTGAACATATTATTGAAAACACCAAAATACTAAATTGTTTAGCCCTTAATAACTTCCCTCAAACTCCATTATATTCCGATTCATTCCGAATCATTCCAACCTAAAGTCACGCAATTAACTTTTAACGTTTAACGGACTAAAAAAATCTTCTAACTTCATCATATTCTGTTATTCCGGCTCATTCCGCCTCATTCCTCTAGAAATTTGCCCTGTTGAATATGCTAACCCAGGGAACTCAGGTTCATGTGCCTACCTACTTCTTATCGCCCCCTAAGCCAACAACCTGGTAATCGGCAACACTTAGCGTTCTAGATATATTTGGATTAAACTCCTTTATCCAGAAATCGGCACGGGCATTAGAGTTTGCATCCTTGAAATGCATTTCAAGCACTGTGCCCAATAGGTAAGCTGTCCCTCCAGTAGCCAGGTACTGGAAACCATTCATGTGTCCAAAAGCCTCGGAGTAGTTATACTTTATATCGTTCGTAGCCCAAAGCTCTACCTTGCCTTCGGGGTTTTCATATACATATTCCTTACATTTATAGCCCAGAACATTTTTGGTGCGTCCTGTGGCCTTATAGTACATATTATAGGCCGATAAATCTTCTTGAGGAACTGGCTCGGCGAGCTCATCCTTCCCCTTTTCCTTTTGGACTGAGTCGGGTTCAAAGTTCATGGCTATACCGCTTTTCTCTCCATCCTTATCGCTTAGAATGAGCATTGCCTTGTTCTTGTAGTCAAAAATCATCAATGATTTTTCCTTCTTCCCCGTTTCGCGATTCAATGCCTCAAACTCCATGGCAAAGTTTTGCGAGTTCTTATCGAAATAAAAGGCGTATGTACCCTTGTTAACCTCTGTTGATGCGGAATCGACCGATTCAATATCCATCTTCATGCTTGAAGTAAAATTGTAGGCCGGATCAAACTTCACATTTTTGAAACCCATTAGCCCCATCATCTTTTGCTGCATATACCTATCGGCAGCGCTTGGCTGCTTCTTTTCCTGTTTTTCAGGCTGCTCCTCCTGCTGTTGTTCTTCAACCTTTTTTTCATCCTCGCCACGTTTCAAACTTTTAGCTACGGCTTTTTGGGCTTTATCCTTTAGGAAACCACCTACTTGAGCCTCGGTTACCATGGTTACGCTCATTAGGGCAATAATCAGGGTAAATACAAATGTTTTACGTACCATTTTTTTAAGTTTATATGTTTAAAGTAATGCAAGTTAACCAAATGATTTGAACATTGTGCTGACTGTCAGGTTATTTTTTGAAAAATATTTCAATACTTTTGCGAAGTAACAACATGATTTATGCAGAAAGGGAAAGAAACAAAGCCTCATATTGGTATTTATGGCCGCAGAAACAATGGCAAGAGCTCGTTAATTAACCTGCTTGCCGGGCAAAATGTTGCCATAGTATCGGACTTTGCAGGTACAACCACCGACCCGGTAAAAAAGTCGTTTGAGATTACCGGATTTGGACCTGTAATACTGGTTGATACTGCCGGAATTGACGATGTGGGTGAGCTTGGACAGAAAAGGGTTGAAAAAACCCTACAATCCATTAACCATATTGACCTTGCCCTATTGGTTGTTACCTCAAATACTTGGGGCGACTACGAGGAGATGCTGGTAAACGAGTTTATCAAAACCGATACACCGTACCTAGTGGTTCATAACAAGAGCGATATTGAGCCTGCTTCCAGTATTTTTAAGGAAAAGCTGAGTGGCAAAAGGCATTCGGGATTTATTGATATCAGCTGCAAATCCCAAACCCAACCCAACGAGCTTATTAGTCTAATCAAGAAAGCCATTCCCGAATCGTCGTATAGGACACCTACGCTGCTTGGCGACCTTATATCGTACGGTGATATTGTTTTACTTATCACCCCTATTGATGTTGAAGCTCCTGCAGGCAGGTTAATACTCCCACAGGTTCAGGCCATACGCGATGTTCTGGACAACGATGCCGTGGCAGTTGTTCTTAAGGAACGTGAGGTAGATGCCTTCCTACGTAAAACCCAGGTTAAACCTGCATTAGCCATTACCGACAGCCAAATTTTTGTTAAAGCCGATGCATCAATCCCCCGCGACATTCCGCTAACCAGCTTTAGCATACTCTTAGCCCGCCTGAAGGGCGATTTTGAAAACTACCTTAAGGGTACTCCAAAAATATCGGAACTAAAAGATGGCGATAGGGTGCTTCTGCTTGAAAGCTGCAATCACCATGTTTCATGCGACGATATTGGTAGAGTTAAGATTCCAAGGTGGATATCGAACTTTACCGGGAAGCAGCTCGAGTACGATGTGGTTGCAGGCCTCGATGCCCTACCCCGCGATATTAAGGAGTACTCACTTGTTATTCAGTGTGGTGGCTGTATGATTACCCGCAAGCAACTTATTAACCGCTTGCGTCCGGCCGTAGAGGCAGGCATACCTGTTACCAACTACGGAATGGCTATTGCCTATGTTCAGGGGATTTACCAACGTGCCATTGCACCTTTTACAGCAAACAAGGAATCAAAAGCCGATTACCTCTAGGCTTTAGTATGGGTCAACATCAATGGCGATAACCACCGTGCTGGTTTCCCTTTTTTGCTTTAACATCGTAATACTATACCTAATAAATTCCTTGATTCGCTGCAAGGGCTGTTCACGCTTAATCTTTACAAGAATCTCGAGTATATATAGCCCTTGTACTCTCGAAATTATTGGAGGCTCAGGCCCCAGTACATTCTCACCCAGCGAATGCCTTAGGGTTTTTGCCAGATTCTCAGCGGTATCTTCCAAGTGGTGCTTATCCTTATGTTTGAGGGTAATCCGAACAAGGCGGTAAAAAGGCGGATAGTGGAATCGGTTACGCTCTGCTAGCTGCCATTCCCAGAAAGTAAAAAAGTTGTTACCTGTAACGCTTTTAATAACGGGATGATCGGGCTGCGCTGTTTGAATAATAACTAAACCCTGCTTCCCCTTTCGCCCAGCCCTACCGCTAACCTGAGTAATCAGCTGAAAACTCCGCTCAAATGCTCTGAAATCGGGGAAATTAAGCATATTATCGGCATTTAGAATGCCTACAAGACTAACCCGGTCAAAATCGAGCCCCTTGGAAACCATTTGGGTGCCAACCAGAATATCAATTTTACCTTGCTCAAAGCCCGAAATAATTCGCTCATACGATGAGCGTGAACGGGTAGAATCCAAATCGATACGCTCAATAACGGCATCGGGGAAGAAAACCGAAAGTTCGTCCTCAACCTTTTCGGTTCCAAAACCCTTGGGCTGCAGGTTTGTACTCCCGCATGCAAGGCATGAACCCATCTGCTCCATGCCAAAGCCGCAGTAATGACATGTTAGCTGATTGGTATACTTGTGGTAGGTAAGCGTAACATCGCAATGCTCACAGTGGGGCACCCAACCGCAATCGGCACACTCAATAAATGGAGCATACCCGCGCCTGTTCTGGAAAAGTATTACCTGCTCCTTCTGGGAAAGAGCGTTCTCAATGGCACTCAGGAGAGTATCGGAAAAGTGCGACTTCATTCGCTTTCGCTTACGAGCATCGCGGGTATCAACCACAATAGTACGTGGCAATTCCAAACCACTAAAGCGCTCCAGCATCTTTACTAATCCAAACTTACCGGATTTAGCGTTAAAGTAAGTCTCAACTGCCGGTGTTGCGGTACCAAGCAAAACCTTTGCCCCAACCTGTTTGGCTAGGACAATAGCAGTATCACGAGCGTGGTATCGGGGTGCAGGGTTGTACTGCTTGAATGTATTTTCATGCTCCTCATCAACAATTACTAACCCTAAATTTGAAAAAGGCAAAAAAATTGAAGATCGAACCCCGAGAATTACATCGAAAGGCTCCTCGCTTAGCATTTTCAGGTAAACCTCAACGCGCTGAGAGTCTGAGAACTTGGAATGGTAAACACCAACCCTATTCCCAAAAACTTTGTGCAGGCGATTAATTATTTGTGTGGTCAATGCGATTTCGGGTAACAGGTAGAGCACCTGTTTCCCATTTTGTAGTGCTTGGTTAATAAGGTGAATGTAGAGCTCAGTTTTACCGCTTGAGGTAACTCCGTGCAGCAGCACAACATCGTGTGAGCTAAATTGGTTTTGTATTTCATTGAGGGCGTTAATCTGAAAATCTTCCAGGGCAAGGGGGTTACAAGTAGCAGGATCGCTATTAGCATTATCAATCCTTGAGGTTTCAACCTCATCCTGGACTATATATCCTTTGTCAATTAACGACTTTAAAACGGATGCCGATACATCAACCTTTTCCAGCAGGGTCTTCCTGAGAACCCTTGCAGTAGATAAATCGTTTGGAGTAGTTGCCTGCGAGGCAATAGCAAGTATTAGCCTTTGCTGTGCTGGTGCACGTTTAAGTGAATCAATAAGCTCACAGAGTTTTTTCTCATCGGAGTATTCCGGTGCCAAAGCAATATAATTTTCGGTTTTAGCGCGATAATCGGACTCAATATCCTCAGTTATGAAAAGCAATTTGCGCTCCAACATCGATTTTATAACGCTCATAGGATGTTTGAGACCCGATTTTTGGGTAAGTTGCTGGATGGTAAGCTTACGCTTTTGCCCTAGCAGATGGATAAGGGTCATCTCCTCATCGGAGAGGTCAATTTCATCAAATTCGCCAGAAGAAATGTAAGTATCACTCTCCATTTTTAATCCCGATGGTAGCGCAGCTTTCATTACCTCGCCAAGGGAACACATGTAGTATTCAGCAAGCCATTCCCATAGCTTATACTGGCTGGGAAGCACAATAGGCGTAGTATCAATAACCTGTAAAATATCCTTTACCTGTTGTACCTGGGGTTTTTCGGTGTGCACCCTGTAAACCAGAGCTGAGTAAAGCCTGCGTTGGCCAAACGATACAACAACCCGGACCCCGGGTTGAATCATTTTTTCCATCTCAAAGGGTACGGAGTAGGTGTATGTTGCCTGAAGAGCTAAAGGCAAAATAACATCAGCATAAAGTTGGCTTGTCATTATAACAGCTTTTTCACTCTGGAAAGTTATATAAAATAGTTGTTCATGCTAAGGCTTAAGCCTAACTGTTAATATCTTTATGGAGCTAACTGAAACAGCAAAAAACTTGCTTACAACATTTTGTGTTTTTATCAATGAAATGGTAATGCAAATCATCAATTATCTTCGTTTTGTCAAAATAATTTTACTAACTTGCAAAAAAATTATTCCTTGCGGAAGTTAATAAACAGGTTAGAATAATTGAAGTTTTAGAAGCGATGAAGGATTTGTTTAAACTTAAAGGTAAACTTTTAGTCCTAATAGTTGTTAGTGTTATTATATCCGTAGGTTTAAGTTCATGCCATAATAATATTCCATGTCCGGCCTACGCAAGTGTGGTAAAGTAAAGTATATTTGTATAAAATTTTGGCCTATGAAAACTAGAAGAATCGTAACTGGATTATTGCTACTTGCATTTGTAGCAGTATTAGCAAGTTCATGCTCCAAAAAAACTTGCCCAGCCTACAGTAAAATTTACCGTAGTACAGTAGTTAACAACTAGGCTATCCTAATTTGTATTGCCCACAAAGGATTTGTTAATCCTTTGAAATATCGAATATTACAGGGTTTCTCAGTAAGAGAAACCCTTTATTTTTATTCATTATCAAGGCCTTATGTGTTAGTCGGTACACAAAATGCGTGTTGGAAAAGTTATTTAGAATGTTAAATTAGTTCATATGCTTTAGATGAAAAGCAAAATTTAATAACTTGTACTGCCAATTAAACCGATAAACTATGATTGAAATGTTTAACTCATCGATTGGGAAAAAGCTGGTAATGAGCATAACCGGATTGTTTCTAATGGTATTCCTGCTAGTTCATTTAACTGTAAACATGCTGCTACTGGTGGGCGATGGTGAGGTTTTTAACCGAGCAGCTCATTTCATGGCCAGCAACCCTGCCATTAAGGTAATTGAGCCCTTGCTGGCAATCGGCTTTGTGTTTCACATTATCTATGCAACCTTCCTGACCATTAAAAATCAAAGAACAAGGCCAATAGGTTACTCAAAAACTACATCTAATGGTCTTTCAACCTGGTCGTCGAAAAATATGTTCATTCTGGGTACTACCATTTTCATTTTCTTAATCATACACCTAGCAAATTTCTTTTGGAAACTAAAGTTTGGAACCGTTGAAACCATTACTTACGGGAGCGACACTATGCCCAACGCATACGCATTGGTTTCGGGTCTTTTCATAAGCTACTGGTGGTACGATTTGCTTTACGTGATTGGTGCAATTTTTCTTGGATTACACCTGAGCCATGGTTTTTGGGCTGCTTTCCAAACCCTTGGATGGAATGGTACAAAATGGCTAAAACGCCTTGAGGTGGTAGCCTATGTTTACGCCATTATTATTGGAACGGGATTTAGCATTATCCCAATCTATTTTTTACTGTTTAAGTAGATTTTAATCCGATTATAAATATCGACAGCTATGAGTAAGCTAAACGCCAAAATACCTGAAGGCCCATTGGCCGAAAAATGGACTAATCATAAAGCGAAACTCCGACTGGTAAACCCAGCCAACCGACGAAAACTCGATATTATTGTGGTAGGAACAGGCCTTGCAGGTTCATCGGCAGCATCAACACTTGGCGAACTGGGGTACAACGTAAAAGTGTTTTGCTACCAGGATAGCCCCCGAAGGGCTCACTCCGTTGCAGCACAAGGCGGAATAAACGCTGCTAAAAACTATAAGAACGACAACGATAGCGTTTACAGGCTATTCTACGATATGATTAAGGGTGGCGATTTCAGGGCCCGTGAAGCAAATGTTTACCGTGCTGCTGAGGTAAGTAACCTTGTAATTGACCACTACACCGCACTGGGAGTACCTTTTGCCCGTGACTATGGTGGATTAATTGAAAACCGTTCGTTTGGGGGCGTTCAGGTTTCAAGAACCTTTTACGCTAAGGGACAAACCGGCCAACAGTGCCTTATTGGCGCCTACTCCGCCCTCTCGCGCCAAATTGATAAAGGAACTGTCACCATGTACCCCCGCAGGGAGATGATGGATCTTGTTGTAATTGACGGAAAAGCACGAGGGATTATAGTTCGCAACTTAGTAACCGGTGAGATTGAGCGCCACTCGGCTCATGCAGTAGTTTTAGCCACTGGAGGTTACGGCACAATCTATTACCTCTCAACACTTGCATTAAACTCAAATGGCTCAGCCGCATGGCGTGCCCATAAACGTGGCGCACTGTTTGCCAATCCAAGTTTTGTGCAAATTCACCCAACCAGCATTCCGGTGCTAAACGACCACCAATGCAAGCTTACCCTTATGTCGGAATCGTTAAGAAACGACGGCCGGGTGTGGGTGCCAAAAACAAAGGGTGACCCCCGCAAACCCAACGAGATACCAGAGGACGAACGGGACTACTACCTGGAGCGTCGTTACCCTGCTTTTGGGAACCTTGTTCCGCGCGATGTGGCCTCGCGTGCCGCTAAGGAACGCTGCGATGCCGGTTACGGGGTTGGCCCAACAGGCCTATCGGTTTACCTCGACTTCCGCGATGCCATTCAGAAAAAGGGCCGTAAGTACATTGAGGAAAACTATGGCAACCTATTTGAAATGTACGAGAAAATTACAGGAGAATCGCCTTACGAGGTACCCATGCGCATTTACCCTGCTGGCCACTACACCATGGGAGGGCTATGGGTTGACTATAACCTGATGACTACCATCCCTGGCCTATACGCCATTGGCGAAGCCAACTTTAGCGATCATGGGGCAAACCGCTTAGGCGCCAGCTCACTCATGCAAACCTCGGGCGATGGTTACTTTATACTACCCTACACCATTGCCGATTACTTAGCTGACGAGATAAAAACACCAAAAATACCCACCAATACCCCTGAGTTCGATGCAGCCGAGAAAGAGGTTAAGGAACGGATTGAAAGGTTAATGGCAATTAACGGAACCGAAACGGCTACCAGCTTCCACAAGCGGCTTGGAAAGATCATGTGGGATTACTGCGGGATGGTTCGCAACGAGGAAGGGCTTAAAAAGGCACTTACATTGCTCGATGAGCTAAAGGATGAGTTTTGGAAAAACCTTAAGGTTCCCGATACGGCCAGCGAACTGAACCAGGAACTGGAAAAGGCAAATCGCGTAGCCGACTTTCTTGAACTCGGTAAACTTATGGTTTACGATGCACTTAACCGTAGGGAAAGTTGCGGGGCACATTTCCGGGAGGAAAGCCAAACTGAAACAGGAGAGGCCAAACGCGACGACGAGAACTACTCATACGTTGCAGCCTGGGAGTTTACCGGCGATGGCAAGGAGCCAATACTCCATAAGGAAGAGCTGAAATTTGAATACGTAAAGCTTCAAGAGCGCAGCTATAAATAGCATCTCATCAACCATATAATACTAAAGGCTATGAAGGTAAAACTCAAGATATGGCGACAGAAAGATTCCCGTAGTAAAGGAAAATTCGAGGTTTATGAGCTCGATAATGTTGCCCCCGATATGTCGTTCCTTGAAATGCTCGACTCGCTGAACCAGCGACTGGTTAGGGAGGGAAAAAGCCCGGTGGCGTTCGACCACGACTGCCGCGAGGGGATTTGCGGTTCCTGCGGCATCTACATAAATGGTCGACCCCATGGAAACGACCACCGAACCACCACCTGTGAACTGCGTATGCGCCGCTTTAAGGATGGCGATTCCATTACCATTGAGCCCTGGCGCGCAGCAGCTTTCCCTGTTGTGAAAGACCTAGTGGTTGACCGCTCAGCCTTTGATAAGATTATACAAGCCGGAGGCTACATTAGCGTGAACGCAGGTGCCGCACAGGATGCCAATGCTATTCCTGTACCCAAACACAATGCCGATGTTGCCTTCGACACGGCATCGTGCATAGGTTGTGGGGCATGCGTGGCTGCTTGTAAAAATGCATCCGCTATGCTCTTTGTGGCTGCCAAAATCACCCACCTGGCACAATTCCCACAAGGGCGGGTCGAAGCACCCGAGCGGGTTAAGCGTATGGTAGCCAAAATGGATGAACTAGGTTTTGGCAGTTGCACTAATACACGTGCTTGCGAGGCTGAATGCCCAAAGGGTATTTCCATTAGCACAATTGCAAAGCTAAATCGCGAATATATCACCGCTAAACTTAAGGACTAAAAATGCCAGCTAAAAAAGATAAATCGCCCGACATACTGCTTGTTCCGGTTGATTTTGGGGACTACTACGAAAAGGCCATTGAATTCGCTCAGAAATTAGCCCCAATTACAAAATCACAAATCCATTTACTTCATGTTCTTGATTTAAAGGATTGGTGGCTCGATGAGGTTAAAGAGGAACGGCTTATCAATGAGGCCTTTAATAAACTGCTTAACATATCGCGCCAGTTTGGATTACCTGAGGACTCAAAGCTGATGGTGCTAACCGGAAAGCGGCACCATAAAATTGTGGAATACGCTGAGCAGGAAAACGTCCGCTTTATCCTTATGGTCGATAATTACCCCTTTGCCCAGGAAGGAAAAAGAATTGGATCAACCCTGGAGAACGTGATTATGAAGGCTACCAAGCCTGTAATAACCGTAAAAACCGTTCCTGAAACAATCTTTAAAAATATGCTTGTTCCCCTGGATCTAACTAAAAATTGCCGTATAAAACTATTTAACTCTGTTGCCCTTGCTCTAAAATTCGACTCTAAACTAAATATCGTATCGGTAATTTTTGGGGATATCGACCCTGAAAAAAGCCGAATAAATGAAAAGATTGAAAAGTATGCGGCTGTTTATGCTGAAAATCACATACCCCATACTAAAAAATTGATTCGCAAGGATGAAGATTTTGCATATCAGGAAATACTTGATTACGCCGATGAAATTAAGTGCGACTCCATTATAATTATGACGCACAAGGAAAACGTGGGCTTTGATAACTACGTGGGCGCATTTGCTCACCACATTATCAATGAGGCCAAGGTCCCGGTTATCAGCCTTAACAATGCATCATCAACACAAACAACAAGGGATTTACTATCGTCAATTATTGATCCCTTAAATATTTTTTAGGGTGTTGGCTCACCAATTTGCCTAAATATGTTATAAATTTGCAGTGCAAACAGGCGGGAGTAGTTCAGCTGGTAGAACATCAGCTTCCCAAGCTGAGGGTCGCGGGTTCGAGTCCCGTTTCCCGCTCAAACGTAAAGGGGTTAACCCCTTTACGTTTTTTTATATAGCTTTATTTAGCTACAACCTTGAGCTTAAACCTGTTTATGTAAAACAATTAAACGGGTTGATGTTCATTTTTTTGATTAATTTTGCAGTTTAGTAAAAACGGATTAAATGGCAGTAAAAAGAGTAAAGAAAACATCGAACACCGAGGATTTACTTACGTGTATAGTTGATGCTATTCAAGAAAAAAAGGGGAAAAACGTTGTATCGCTTGAGATTGGCGCTTTGCCGAATGCTGTATGCAAGTACTTTGTTTTCTGTAATGCCGACTCCACCACACAGGTAGATGCCATTGCAAACAATATTGAAGATAAAGTGTTAGAGAAGCTGGGCGAAAAGGTTTACCGCTCCGATGGTTACCAAAATGCAATTTGGATTGTACTAGACTACATCGATATAGTAGTGCATGTATTCCAAACTGAATGGCGCAACTACTACCGTGTTGAAGCACTTTGGGCCGATGCTAAAGCTATACAGTACGAAGAAGTTTAACAATAATACGTAATAATAGAAATAGTCCTATATGGCTGAGAACAACAATAACAACCCTATGATGAACGATGAAAACGGCAAACCAAAAATGCCACGATTCAACGTTTACTGGGTTTACATCATTATAATTCTTGGATTTTTCCTGATCCAGTATTTTTACTCTGGTAAAACAGCTCAGCTAACCACATGGCAGGAGGTAAAAAACCAAATGCTGGAAAAGCAGGAAATAAGCAAGCTATTGGTGGTAAGGAACGCTGGCAAGGTAGAGGTTTACCTTAAGGAAGATAAGCTAGAGAAGTACAAGGATAGACTAGGACAGGGATTTGGCGCTGTTCCAAAGGCAGGGCCTCACTTTTACTTTACCATTGGTTCCATTGAAACCTTTGAGCGGCAGCTTGCCGAGGCACAAACCAATATAGAGGAAAGTCAAAAAATATACCCGGAATACGTTGACCGGCCAAACTATTGGGCCGATATACTCTCATGGGTACTTCCGTTTGTAATACTTGCAGCCATTTGGATCTACATTTTCCGCAGAATTTCCAGAGGCGGTGGAGGCGGACCAGGAGGCGGGAATATTTTCTCGGTAGGTAAGTCAAAGGCACAGCTGTTTGATAAGGAAACACGCCCAAGGGTTGACTTTAAGGATGTGGCAGGACTTGAGGAGGCTAAAATTGAGGTAATGGAAATAGTTGATTTCCTCAAAAACCCCAAGAAGTACACTGAGCTGGGTGGTAAAATTCCCAAGGGTGCTTTACTCGTAGGCCCTCCGGGAACCGGTAAAACACTACTTGCCAAGGCTGTTGCCGGCGAGGCCAACGTTCCCTTCTTTAGCATGTCCGGTTCTGAGTTTGTGGAGATGTTTGTAGGCGTGGGAGCATCGCGCGTTCGCGACCTGTTCCGTCAGGCCAAGGAAAAGGCTCCATGCATTGTATTTATCGACGAGATTGATGCCATTGGCCGAGCTCGCGGTAAAAACCCGAGCTTCTCCGGCAACGATGAGCGTGAGAACACCCTTAACCAACTTCTTACCGAGATGGATGGATTTGCCTCCAACCAGGGTGTAATTATTCTGGCAGCAACCAACCGCGCCGATATTTTAGACCGTGCTCTTTTGCGTGCTGGTCGTTTCGACAGGCAAATTCATGTTGAGTTGCCCGACCTCAAGGAGCGTCTCGATATCTTTAAGGTTCACCTTCGCCCTATTAAGCTTGAGGAGAATCTCGATATCAGTTTCCTGGCAAAGCAAACCCCGGGATTTTCAGGTGCCGATATTGCCAATGTGTGCAACGAGGCTGCTCTTATTGCGGCGCGTAAGAATAAAAAGTATGTTGAGAAACAGGATTTCCTTGATGCCATCGACCGAATCATTGGAGGTCTTGAAAAGAAGAATAAGATTATATCAAAGGAGGAGCGTCGTACCATTGCCTACCATGAGGCTGGACACGCCACCGTTAGTTGGCTGCTAGAGCATGCTAATCCTTTGCTCAAGGTTTCAATTATACCCCGTGGCAGGTCGTTAGGCGCAGCATGGTATTTGCCTGAGGAACGTCAAATCACTACAACCGAGCAGCTTTTCGACGAGATGTGCTCAACCCTTGGAGGTAGGGCAGCTGAGGAGATAAACTTCAATAAGATATCAACTGGCGCTCTGAGCGACCTGGAAAGGGTAACCAAACAGGCCTACGCCATGGTTGCTTACTTTGGAATGGGCAAGAGTCTTCGAAATATAAGCTACTACGATTCCACCGGCCAGGTTGAATTCACATTTTCCAAACCCTACAGCGAGAAAACCGCTGAACAAATTGACGAGGAAGTTAAAGAAATTATCGATAAGGCCTACGAAAGGGCTAAGCAGATACTTACCGAGAACCACGAAGGTCATGTTCAGCTTGCCGAGCTACTGCTTGAACGTGAAGTTATCTTCAGCGAGGATTTGGAAAAGATATTTGGCCCACGGAAAACCCTAAGCCGTGAGCAAGAACTGGTAAAAGAGCTTGACGAGGAGGCTCACAAGCAAGATTTAGAAAGTAAAGAAAACCAAACCGAATAAACCATGGACCAAAATTGGCAAGAGGTGTTTTCCACTTCGCATACATGGCAAGCCGAAATGGCTAAACAAATCCTCGAGGAAAACGAGATTCCTGCTGTTGTGATTAACCGTAAAGATTCCAGCTATCTTTTTGGCGAAGTTTCAGTGTATACAGAGCCCGAACATGCTGAAAGGGCTAAAGAACTTTTAAAAGATATACAGGGTTGAGCGAGTTTTTAAAACGTACCATTAGCGGATTACTTTTTGTAATAGTACTGGTTGGGGCAATTTACATTGGCCACATCACCTTTTTCATTCTTTTTTTAGCCATTACCACTGCCACCATGCTTGAGTTCTACCATTTAGGACTTAAAGCCAAGTTACGGCCACAATCGCTACTTGGAGTATTCATTGGGATGGCCTTCTTTATTTGGTCGTACTTCTACAGCTCAGGCCGGATTGAGCAGCTAACGCTTTACGGTTTTGTACCTTTGCTCGTTTCAATTTTTGTTGTTGAACTTTACAGGCACCAGCAAAAGCCAATGCAGAACATAGCATTAACCCTGCTTGGAATTTTCTACATTGCCTTACCGTTTTCGTTAATGAACTTCATTACCATCAATGGATCCTCGTATAGCATGGATTACAACCCGAACATATTACTAGGAATACTCTTTCTGGTTTGGGCAAACGATACCGGAGCGTACGTTGTTGGTGTGAGTATGGGTAAACATAAAATGATTCCCCGCATATCGCCCAAAAAAAGCTGGGAAGGTTTTGTTGGGGGTATAGCCACCACGCTACTGGTAGCATGGGTTATTGCAATGTTTTTCGATGAGGTAAGCCTTAAGCACTGGCTTGCAATAGGACTAATTACAGCCCTTATGGCGGTACTGGGCGATTTAGTGGAATCGATGTTTAAACGCAGTATAGGGGTTAAGGATTCCGGGAAATTTCTTCCGGGACACGGGGGACTACTCGACCGTTTTGACGCATTGTTAATGGTACTCCCCATGGTTTATGTTTACCTTGAAGTAATGATGATTATTTAATTTTTTTTGTAGATATGAAGGTTCACAAGGAGGGATACTCAATTCTTTTTGTAACACTCGCAGTCCTGGTGGTACTATGCGCCGTTTCCTGGTTAATCCTGCCAAAAGCAATTTCAATTGTTGCAACGGTAGCATCGGTGCTGCTAATGGCTTTCTTAACCCGATTTTTCAGAGTACCTTCAAGGCAAATTGAAACCCGCCAGAATGCAGTTTTGTCGCCTGCCGATGGCACAGTTGTTACAATTGAGGAAGTAGAAGAGAACGAGTACCTTAAAACCCGATGCATACAGGTTTCAATATTCATGTCGGTTTGGAATGTCCATATCAACTGGTTCCCAATAAGTGGCGTTATAAAGTACTACAAGTATCATCCTGGCGATTACCTTGTTGCATGGCATCCAAAATCGTCGTCGCATAACGAGCGAACCACGGTTGTGGTTGAGCGCCCCGATGGTGTTAAAGTATTACTCCGCCAGATTGCTGGCGCAGTAGCCCGAAGGATTGTATGCTACGCCGAGGTGGGGAAACCTGTAAATCAGTGCTCTGAGCTAGGTTTTATCAAGTTTGGCTCACGGGTTGATGTATTCCTCCCGCTTAACGCCGATATTAAAGTAGCCATTGGTCAAAAGGTGACCGGAAACCTTACGGTTATTGCTACCGTTTAGCCAGCCCTTACACCAACACAACCTCTACACCTTTTTCCTCAAGCTGTTTAACAAACAGCTCGTTAACCCCTTTATCGGTAACTATCAGGTCAACCTGGTCGAGCTGGCATATCCGACTAAAACCCCTACGGCCGAATTTTGATCTATCGGCCAAAACAATTACCTTTTCGGCGCTGGCTATCATTTGCCTGTTCAGCGAGGCCTCAAGGGCATTGGTTGTGGTTAGACCAAATTCGGGGTCAATACCATCAACTCCCATAAAGAGCTTGCTGCACCGGAAGCCCTCGAGCATCTTTTCGGCAAAGGGGCCAACAACCGATGTGGCGGTATGTCTTACTAGTCCTCCAAGCTGTAATACCTCAGCCACTCCCCTTACGGCAAGCTCACGGGCGGCAACCAGCGAGGCGCATATGACAGTAATGTTACGTCGTTCGCCTATTTGGCGTGAGAACTCATTGATGGTACTCCCTGAGGCAAGAATAATACTCTCTCCATCGGAAATTAAACTGGCCGCATAGCGCGATATGCGCTGCTTCTCCTCAACATATAGCTGTTCTTTCTCTATTACATGCCTATCGGCTATGTACGGGTTACTTACCGATGCGCTCCCATGCGAGCGGAATAGCAGATTCCTACTTTCAAGAAGTTTCAGATCCTTTCGAATGGTAACCGCTGAAACTCCCAGTTGCTCGCTAAGCTCAACTACCGATACATAGCCTGTCTCCTTGAGTTTTTCAAGAATTTTTCTATGCCGTTCCGCTATGCTCAATGTCATACCTACCAATTTTATCTCAAACATAGTTATTTTTTAAATCCGATGTCTCAAGTAGATATCTAAAAATAATTTCATTTGATTTCGTTTTGTTTCGTTTTATTTGTTATTTTTACCAAAAATATTTCGTTGTATTACTAATTCTTACGATATGAATAGAGAACAGATGCTCAGCCAAGCTGTGTCAAATGATCAGGGATTTGACTTTGTAATTATTGGGGGTGGTGCAACAGGTATAGGAATTGCTCTTGAAGCAGCAACCCGTGGCTATAGAACACTGCTACTGGAAAAACATGATTTCACCAAATCAACCTCGAGTAAAAGTACCAAGCTGGTACATGGCGGGGTGCGGTATTTGGCTCAAGGCGATATTGCTTTGGTGCGCGAGGCCTGTATCGAGCGAGGAAGGTTACTAAAAAATGCTCCCCACTTAGTAAAAAATCAAAGCTTTGTGATTCCAACCTTTGGCTGGTTCGATGAGCTGATGTACACCGTTGGCCTAACGTTTTACGATTTACTGGCAGGCCGCTACAGCCTTGGGCGTTCGCTCAGGGTTTCAAAGAAAAGAGCGCTGGAGTACATTCCAACCATCGAACCTAAAAAGATTACTGCCGGTGTGGTTTACCACGATGGCCAATTCGACGATTCGCGCCTGGCCATAAATGTCCTTCAAACAGCAACCGAACATGGTGCCATGGTGCTTAACTACATGAACGTGGTTAAACTCACCAAAAACACTAACAGTATTGTCGACGGAGTTGTGGCTGAGGATTTGGAAACGGGCAGGAGCTACACTTTCCATGGAAAAGCAATAATAAACGCAACCGGCGTTTTTGCTGACGACGTACTGCAAATGGACATCCCCGGCCAGGCAAAAACCATATCGCCAAGTCAGGGTGTTCATGTTGTGCTCGACAAAAGCTTTTTACCCGGCAACCATGCCATGATGATACCCAAAACCGACGATGGACGGGTACTATTTGCTGTTCCGTGGCACAACCGCATTGTGGTTGGAACTACCGATACTCCCATACCTAACGCATCGCTTGAACCTGTTGCGCTTGAAGAGGAAATAGAATTTATTCTGAACACTGCCGGCCGATACCTAACCAAAGCACCCAAACGAAGCGATGTGCTAAGCGTATTTGCGGGATTACGGCCGCTTGCAGCACCTAAAGGCGATTCAAAGAAAACCAAAGAAATATCCCGGAGCCATAAAATCATTGTAACCCAGTCAGAGCTCTTTACCATGGTGGGAGGCAAGTGGACAACCTTCCGCAGGATGGCTGAGGATATGGTGAATAAGGTTGAAGCGGTTAAGGGCTGGGAGAAAAGTAAATCAAGAACCCGGAACCTGAAAATTCATGGTTACACAAACAATGTTAACCATAGCGACCCGCTCTATGTGTATGGAACCGACAAGGAAAAGATACTTGAACTGGCAAGGGTAGAGCATGTACTTGGCGAAACCTTAAGCCAGAGTCTTGGCATTATTAAAGCCCAAGTGGTGTGGGCAGTTCGCCATGAAATGGCCCGTAATGTGGAAGACTTTTTGGCGCGTCGTACCCGATGCCTGCTCCTCGATGCTCGCGAGAGTATGCGCATTGCACCTGCGGTAGCAGCTATAATGGCAAGGGAATTGAACCGTGATAAAAACTGGGAACGCGAACAGGTGGAAAATTACTTAGCTATTGCACAGAACTACATTCTTAGCTAATTTGTGAAACCCTAACAAAACCTAAAATCGACCTAAACCTATGGAAAAGTTTATAATGGCACTCGATCAGGGCACAACCAGTTCCCGCGCCCTGATTTTTGACCAAAAGGGGAACATTCGTTCCATGGCCCAAAAGGAATTTCAGCAGATTTTCCCTAAACCGGGCTGGGTTGAGCACGACCCCAACGAGATTTGGTCATCGCAGGTGGCGGTTGCAGCCGAAGCCATGTCGAAGATTGGGATTAACGGTCAAAATCTGCATGGCATAGGCATTACCAACCAACGCGAAACCACTATTGTTTGGGACAGGAATACCGGTGAACCCATCAATAACGCCATTGTTTGGCAGGATCGCAGAACTTCATCGCTTTGCGATGAGCTTAGGGCAAAGGGATTCACTGACACGATACGACAAAAAACCGGACTGGTGATTGATGCCTACTTTAGCGGAACAAAGGTTAAGTGGATACTCGATAATGTTCCCGGTGCACGCGAAAAGGCAAACCGTGGCGAGTTAGCCTTTGGTACAGTGGACACCTGGTTGGTGTGGAAGTTAACCCGCGGAAGAACCCACGTAACTGACGTTTCCAACGCCAGCCGAACCATGCTTTTCAACATTAACACCCTAACATGGGACAAAGAGCTGCTCGAACTTTTGCAAATCCCTGAGAGCATTTTGCCTCGCGTGGCCTCGTCGAGCGAGGTTTACGACCATACCAATACTACATTTTTTGCTACAAAAGTACCTATAGCAGGCATAGCTGGCGACCAACAGGCAGCCCTTTTTGGACAAATGTGTACCAGCCAGGGCATGGTTAAAAACACTTACGGAACCGGTTGCTTTATACTCATGAACACCGGGAAAAAACCTTTTCTCTCAAAAAATAATCTGGTAACCACTATTGCCTGGCAAGTAAATGGCGACACCTACTATGCCCTTGAAGGTAGTATTTTTATTGGCGGAGCTGTAGTGCAATGGCTACGCGATGGTTTAGGTATCATCAAAAGTAGCGCTGAGGTGGAGGAGTTGGCCCGCCAGGTACCCGACAATGGCGATTTATACCTTGTGCCAAGCTTTACCGGAATGGGTGCACCGCATTGGGATCAGTATGCACGCGGGTTGATGATTGGTATCTCTCGCGGAACAACACGTGCACACATTGCCAGAGCTGCTCTGGAAAGCATCGCCTTTCAAACCATGGATGTGCTTGATGTTATGGCTAAGGATACTGGCATAAACCTTACGGAATTGCGAGTTGATGGCGGCGCCTCAGCTAATAATCTGCTCATGCAGTTCCAATCCGATGTGCTTGGCATCAACGTTGTACGACCTAAAACAATAGAGACAACCGCTATGGGTGCAGCTTACCTGGCTGGGTTAGCCACGGGTTACTGGAAAAATATTGAGGAGATTGCCAACCTTTGGCAACTCGATAAAACTTTCACTCCCGGTATGCCAGCCGAAACCCTACAAAAAATGAAGGATAAATGGGCCGATGCTGTTGAAAGGGCAAAATCATGGCATAGATAGTAAATAGCCAAAAGGGTGAAAGTCAAAACTTTCGCCTTTTTTATTTAAATATTATTAATACATAAGCAGATTTTTCATACTATTGTATAAAACTTATTGTCATGAAAAAAATTCGCTCTATTTTAATTGTTTGGCTATCCATATTCTTGCTAGTATCACCCAACATTTCGAAAGCATGGTCAGAACATCCGTTACTCGCATATCCTGTTTTATCAAATATACCTGACCTAACAAACAGGAAACCTATCGATGCTATAAGCCTAAAGACTTTTCTAATAAAAAACGAGCAAGGTATAGCCAAGTTACTGAAAGAGTATGAGGAGTGGGCGGTTGTAAACTTGCCAAACTATGCACTACTTCCAAAAGAACTAGAGTTTGTTGCTACAGGTAATCCTAACGATATTGTAGTTCGTTTCCTTACTGCAGTTAGACTCAATCCAAATATCAGGCTAAAACTTTATCTACATCTTCTTCCTAACCAAGATATTGCTGGGAGAACCCTGATTTCGCCTTCGGAACTTACCACTCTTAAGGATTTCAGTGCATTATCGCATATTAATTACGTTGAACTTACCGAAGGAGACAAGGTATTACCCATTGATGTGCTGTGCACCGCCAACGACGAGCCCGACTATGGATTTGACATAGGTTTGTTTGAAGATAATGGCACCAGCTACGGAAAAACCTATGGATTCGGTGTTCAACCCTTTGGTGACCCAAAACTTGAATATGGTAGCCAAGCTCCCTTCCACATGGGTTTCTACCATGAAGCAAAAATTGTATATCTCTTCGGACCTTTCCTCAAAAAAACCTACCCAGAATATCGTATTAGCCTTTTTAAGGCTTTATCGGAATACGCCTTCTCCACAGGCAACGACTACTGGGGTTGGCGATTCATGGGCTGGGGAATGCACTACCTTGGCGACCTATCGATGCCGTACCACACAGCCCCCCTACCCGGAATGAGCGCCGCTCGAATGATTTGGATTAACCTCAAGGCTATTATTGGCTTCCCAAAAAGCAAAAACGATGCCGTTCAGCTGGTATCAAATAAACACTCCGTACTCGAGCAGTACCAATGGATAGCCATGCGTGAGGCCTATAGCAACTATGATACCAACCCTCTAATTGAGGCGCTTAGAACTGAAACCCCCATTACACCCTATTCCAACGACTTTGCCCGTACCGTGGTGAGCCAAATATCGGTTGACCGAAGCCGTAAGGTTGACAAAGCCCTAAAAGAATTCTGCCCCCCACTTCTGGTAAAAGACCCATCGTTTGAGGCCAGTAAATCAAAAGAACTTGACAACCTTATGGATCAAATCAACAATTACTCAGGATCAAATGGGATTGAACAGCTCAACGCATTGCTTACTGAGATGCTCCGTACCTACAGCATGTCGTTACGAAGCTACTACAACGCAATTGTTAGCAAAGCATAACCGATAATTTGCTATTTTTACGCCGTAAAAATGTAAACAATGATAAAGTATAAACGGATACTGCTTAAACTTAGCGGCGAAGCGCTTATGGGCGACGATAAGTACGGCATTAACACCCAGGTGCTTACCAGCTATGCCAAACAGATAAAGGAGGTTGCTGACCTTGGCGTTGAAATTGGGATTGTTATTGGTGGGGGAAATATTTTTCGGGGTTTGAGTGGCGTTTCCAAAGGATTCGACCGGGTAAAGGGCGACCAGATGGGAATGCTAGCCACTGTAATTAACAGTTTGGCCTTACAATCGGCCATTGAGGGAGCAGGCGGAAAAGCTAAGGTTTTTACCGCCACCAAGATGGAGCCTGTTGGTGAGCTCTACACCAAAGCAAAAGTTTTGGAAGGATTCCAACAAGGTTATGTTGCAATAATTGCAGGTGGAACAGGTAACCCATTCTTCACTACCGATACCGCTTCAGCTTTACGTGGAGTTGAAATCGAGGCAGAGGTTCTTCTGAAGGGAACTCGGGTTGATGGTGTTTACACAGCCGATCCCGAAAAGGATAAAAAAGCTGTTAAATTCGATGAACTCACTTTTACAGAAGCGTACGAGAAAAAACTTAAGGTGATGGATCTTACTGCCTTTACGATGTGTAGCGAGAATAACCTTCCTATCCTTGTATTCGATATGAACACCCTGGGCAACCTAATGAAAGTTGTTACCGGCGAAAGAATTGGTACATTGGTAAAAAATTAATACTTTTAGTGTCCGAAACAATAAAAATCATAAAGCCATGAACCTTGACGATGCAAAAAAAGTTATAGATATTGCCGAGAGCAAGATGCAAAAGGCCATTGAGCATTTGGATAATGAGCTTAGGGTTATCAGAGCCGGAAGGGCAAACCCGGCCATGCTTTCCGGTGTTATGGTTGACTACTACGGAACAATGACCCCGCTCACCCAGGTGGCAAGCGTGGGCAGCCCCGATGCCCGTACCATTGTGGTGCAACCCTGGGAAAAAAAGATGATCGACCCTATTGAGAAAGCCATCATGGCCGCCAACCTTGGCTTTAACCCCCAAAACAACGGCGAATCGATTCGCATAATGGTACCTCCCCTAACCGAGGAGCGCCGCAAGGATTTGGTTAAGCAGGTAAAGCACGAGGGTGAGAATGCCCGCGTGAGCATTCGCAACGCCCGCCGCGATGCCCTTGAGGAAATCAAGAAGATGCAGAAAAATGGCCTGCCCGAGGACGCTGCTAAGGATGCTGAAACCAAAATCCAAAAGATTACCGACAACTACAATAAGAAAGTAGATGATGTGCTCCACAAAAAGGAGCAGGAAATACTTACCGTTTAGGATTTGAACGTTCTATCATGCAAGGGTGTTACTTAACCGGTAACACCTTTTTTTATCCATCACATCCTTAGCCTCGATATACCGGGAAAAACTTTGTCGAGGAATCCCTTATTTAGTGTACCGCGTACAGTGTGCAGTTTACAGTGGGGGGGGTGATGATTAAGGATAAAGGATAAAAATTTAAAATTTCAGATTTCAGATTCATGATTGAAGGTGGTTTCATAAGCCATCAACCATCAACCAAATTGTTATCACAGAGTTGCACAGTGTAACGCGGTGTTACACTGAATGGCATTCACGAACAACGATTCACGAACAACCAGCAACTACTCCTGTCATTCCGAGCTAGTCGAGGAATCGCATTAATGAAGAGTTGTGGGTTCAATGAGATGCTTCGGCTGGGCTCAGCATGACAAGGTGAGTGAGAATGCTAAGGGTGTTGTCATCCCAAGCTAGTCGAGAAATCGTATTAATGAAGAGTTGTAGGTTCAATGAGATGCTTCGGCTGAACTCAGCATGACTTGAGGGCTAAATTCTCTTTTCCTAACAAACAACAACCGTCAACTTTTAACTAAATCAACTTCACCATCTGTGTTTCATTGGATTAACCATCAAATAATGTGTATCGCAGTTTAAACCACTTATTCAGCGTAATCTGCGTTCTATTAATCTCACAATCAACAACCAACGAACAACTTCACTGGTTAGGTAAAATAGTAAGTAAAAAAATAAAAGACTGTTTGATAATTTGTTATAAATTTTTTAAACTTGTTCTAGCAATAAAACGCTATTTTATAGCGCCTATACACCCAAAAATGGAAATAAGGCGCAACTAAGTAGCGCATATAAACTAGTTAGCGGTAATTAGAAAAAACAAACTGAAAATGAATAAACTAAAATTATAAATATGCCTCAGAAAGATAATTTAGAAGTTTCGGCAGATAATACATCAATATACGAAGGTGGTGAATTATCTCCAATTAAAGCAATAGATTTAGTCAATAATGAAATTGCTATTAGACAGTTAATTAATGAACATAATTTAACTGCGATTAATTTAAAAAACAAGATAGATGAGATTAACAATATTAAAAGTCAGACAGAATATTTGAAAACATCTCCTTTTGTATCTATCTTGACTTTGATTGTTAATGTTATTGGCTCTGCGATTTTAGCAATAGCCGCGAATTTAATGACAAGTAAGATGGTTCAGACTAATTTAGACAATAAGGAAGTAAATACTAATTTTGAAATGTGGTTGTTTATTATTGGAATAGGATTAATTGTAATTTCTTCCTCTGCTAATATTTTATACCCGTATGCAAGACAATGGTTTAACAAATAAATAATAGAGAAAATGCCTAAAAGAAATAATATAGCATATTGCATCAACCATCCTGATGTACAAATGGAACCACTAGAGGGATTTAATGCATTGACAAAACTACTAAAATCGGGAGATAAATTTACATTTAATCCAAGCTCTGGAGTACCTATAAAGGCATATATGTGCCGACAATGTGGATATATTGAATTATATCATGCAACGACAACAGAAGAATGGAGAAATAGCTAACTACCGCTAACAAGGGGTTAATAAAATGCAGGTTTTCAGCGGATTAGGAAACTTTCTCGCTTTTTCGTAGCTTCGTATCGTGGGACAAGAATTCGTTTCAATCTCCTGCACTTTACCAACCCCCAACCGTTAGGCTTTATTAAAGAAAAACCGTGCAGTAGTTGAAATTGGATTAGAAAATGACAAATAAAAAAACTGGATATAAAAAAGGACTGATTAAGAAAAGCTGGATTTTAAATATTGTGATTTGGCTAATTCTTACATCTATTAGTTTGACTGTTTATTATTCAACACCCCTTTTTCAAGTAAATGAGCATCAGATTTTGTATTTATTTTCTGCCGCATCACAAGTTATAGCCGCGATTTATGGATTAATAATTACCGGATATATATTTCTAAGAAATGAACTTGATAGAAAAGCGGACAAGGACGACTCTTATGAAGAGATTGTTGCAATATTAAAAACAGATTATTTCATTTCAATTATAACAATCAGCATTGTAACAATTATTTCAATTGCTTTATGTTTCTTGGTGATTGTAGATGCTTCAAGTTTAAATAATACTGCCTTAGACATTTTAATTAATGTCGCAGTGTCTGTGATACTGACTGAATTGATATTAATCGTTTCGTTTGTAATTAGAATTTTAAATCCGAAAAGCATTGAAATTGCAAGCGAGAAATTACGAGCAAGAACAATTACGTCTGAAAGTGGAGAAAAAGGTAGTCTTGAAGACTTCTTGAATAATTTCAATCAAATAGAATACATTCTTGCTAAATATGGAACAGCGATAACAAATCCTGAATTGACAGATTATGAGAGTGTAAAAAGGAAAAGGATTTCAAATCCAAAACAGGTTCAGATTTTATTTAACGACGAAAGAATTGATTCGAAATTAAAAGACGATTTATTAAAATTGATTTCATTTAGAAATAGTATAATTCATGGAACAAACCTATTTATTTCAAAACAAGATGTTGAATTATCAAAAGATATTTTAGAGAGATTGAAAAATTCATTAGGAGTGAGATAAATGACAAAGCCTAACAATAAATATACGTAATGCGGGGCGATGTGGTAAATTTGAACATTAAAGCATTTAATAAACAAAGTAGCGGTTTGATAGAGGAGTGCCTTGAAATCCTGCATTACGCATATTATCAACGCTAACTCACCACCCCAACATTCAGCAGCTCCGCTGCCAGGGTAAGGCGTTGAACCCAGTTCCCGGGCAGAACCATGTGGTGGTTGCCAAAGGGAGTTTCCGTAAAATACTTTGAGGCCGAAGGGCTAAGCTCAACCTCCAGTTGGGTGCGACAGGCATTCCGGCTTTTGGGCTTATCGGCAACCCTGGCTAGCGTTACAAATATGTGGTTTAGGGTACTATCGAACCTAAAGATGGTTACCTCATCGCCCTTAAGCTGGCCGCTTACGGCGTAACCCCTGCCAGTTTCAAAGTGGGTATCGAGCTTAAACGAGGTTAGGTGGTTAACCGGCGCAGTACAATGGGCAAGCATGGCTTTGCCATTACCCACATGGGCAATATTGGCCATCCATGGAATGGCATTGCATACCTCTGACGATAGCATCATTGCGGCAGCACTGCAAATATCGGCCTCGCAGGCTGTGGGTATGCCATCGTAGTTTAGCTTGGCCAATGCCAGGCAAGCGGTATGGCCGGTTTTGTTGACCAATGGGAAACATTCCACGGCCATGGCGTTAAGCCTGTAAAACGGAATAAGCGAGGCAAGCCCCTCATATATCTTACCGCTCTCAATGAGCTCCACCCGGTTCTCGGCCATGCCAAAAAGCGAGGTAAAGTCCGGCGAAACCTGCGATATCTCATCAAAAACAATATCATCCCAGCTAATATCAACCTGCTCAACCCCCAGCTTGCTTTGTAAAAGGTAGGGGTTAACACCGCTGGCCACAAGCCACGGCGATGAGCTGCCCACCACACCAAGTCGCTGACCGTGAAGCTTGCGTACCCCCACAAAGGCATTGTAGTACTCGCTCAGGTACTCGGCAGTTGAAGGGTTATCGGCATCGAGCAGCACGGAACGTATGTTATGCTGGTTCATCCAGGCTTTAACCTCGGTGGCAGCAGCCCATGCGTTGGCATCGCGCGAGGCGAGCAGCAGGTAAAAACGGTACTCCTGCACCGACTCAATGGCTATATGCTCAGAGCCTCCGGTCAGAAACATAAGCACATCGGGCTTATCGTTCACAAACTCCATCTCCTCGGGGTTAAACAAACCCATGTACTTCTTTTTGGCCTTGTCGAAAACTGAAAGCTCTGCTGCCGGAAAGGCAAGCAACTTTACCCTTAACCTATCCTTAATAAAATCGTTACTACTCATTGTTTTCAATGCTTTTAACAATACTAATTCCAAACCTGATATACTGGTAAACATCCTCAGGAGTGCCATCGATACGGTTGTTATTCCTTACGTGTCCCAACCTAACCACCACGGCATTCAAACTAGGAATTACAAAGATATACTGTCCCAGCAAACCGCGAGCATACCAGGTCTTGTAACCATCAACATTTATCATCCACCACTGGTAACCGTAAAAATCGACATTCTTGTTAGTTTCTGGGTCAAAGAGGTAACTTGCCGGCGTAAGCGACTCGTTAAGGTATTCTTCCGGCACAATCTGTTCCCCATTCCAACGGCCGCCGTTCAGCACCAACTGACCAAAGCGGGCAAAGTCGCGGGCATTGGTGTTAAAGCAACAGAACGCCTTTTCAACGCCATCCTTGCGGTCCAAGCACCAAAGGGCATCGTGCTCGGCGCCAATCTTTGACCATATCTTTTCCGAGGCGAAATCGGCCAGCGTTTTACCGGTTGCCTTTTCAATAATGAGCGATAGCAGCTGTGTATCGCCGCTACGGTACTCAAAGGTCTTTCCGGGTTCCTTTACCACCGTTTGGTTTAGCACCAGCTTGGGCAGGTTTTTGCCGTAGTAACCCTGTGTGGTAAGGGAGAATAGCGTGCTATACGATTCGTCCCAGCTTAGCCCTGAACTCATGGTGAGCAGATGCTTTATGGTGATTTTTGCCTTATCGCCCTCAGCAAACTCATGGAGGTAGTTCCCAACTGGTTCATCGATACTTTTCACATAACCATCGCTTAGGGCACACCCCATGAGCAGGCTAACAATGCTCTTGGCCATTGAAAACGAGTTGGAGTATGAATCTTTTCCGTATCCATCCCAGTACGATTCAAAAAGTAGGGCGGTATCCTTTACAACCAGGAAGGCTACTGTGCGGAAATCGTTAAAGTATTTGAGCTGGTCGTTGGTAAGCTGATAGGAGTTGTACTTTTCATGTAACCTCCAGGGTTGAGGCGTACCCGCCTTAACGGTACGGTTATGGAATATTTTGTAGTCGTCGATATTTACCTGCTGGTAAATTAGTGCCCGCACAATGTAATGGTTCTGAGGCAAAGCCAAATATACTGCAAGGGCTACAACAACCACTACGCTGGCCACCTTAAGTTTTCGCTTCCAGTTCATAGCATGCTAGGTTTAGGTTGATATGTTGTGTCGAAATTAAGGATTGTTTTGGATTTTTTGTGATATTTGTTCTCAAAATATTTCATTTGACCCGAATTATGAAAAGCATGATGCTCCGAGTAGCGCTTATTTCAACATATATATCGATTTTTTTTAATTCCATTGCTCAACCGGATAGCTCTGGGGTAGGCCTCTACCTTTTGGGACAATCGTTTTTTGATAACAAGGAGTTTACCGGGAACATCAAAAAGGGGTATACACACCCCGGCTTTTACATACAACCGGCCATCAAATTTGAAACGGAACAGTACAGCATTGCAGCGGGTTTCCATACTTTATACCTTGCCGGTGCCGACTCGCTTGAACGGTTAGTACCTGTTTTTTCGGCTAGATTACAGCTAAATAGCAGGGTAACCCTAATTGTAGGAACTTTAGAATCCAAAAACGGCCACTGGCTACCCGAGCCACTATTTAAGCCCGAAAGGCTATTCCTGAACCAACCCGAAACGGGTGTACAGTTCTTGTATCGAGGGACTGAGAGCAAAGCCGATTTATGGATAAATTGGGAGCGTTACATCAAAACTGGTAGCCCATTTCAGGAAGAGTTTACTGTAGGCTTTACACATCTGTACCACCGGAACAACAATACCGGATTCTCCAATGCCTTTCATGCAATGGCTTTCCACCATGGCGGGCAAATTGATAGCACCAACCTACCCGTTCAAACACACATAAACCTTGGTGTTATACCTGCATATAGCTTCCAGCCCCTGGCTAAAACACGATTTAAATTTTCATCATCGTTTTACTACTACAAAAACCTTTCCCCATCGTTTACCTCCTATTACAGCTCAGGCTTTGGCCTGCACCCTCAACTCAGAGCATACCACAATAGCACCACCATCGATATTGGTTACTGGTACTCCGATGGGTTTGTAAATCCGCGCGGCGAAGAGCTTTTTGGTTCAATATCTACAATTAATCCTACATTCAACCAAGCGGTTCGCACAATGGGTACTTTTTCAATTGAATTCCAAAAGGTATTTCGGGAGAAGTTGCTGCTGAACGCAAATTTCAAGGCATACTACGATTTTAAGTCGGGATTGCTGGAGTACAGCTACACGCTACGGCTGATGTTTGATGGAAAACTTACACAGGTGATGTAAAAAAACCGACCAGAGGTGGTCGGGTGGCATCCATCAATTTTAATGTTACTCCGTTAAACCAACAAGAATTGAATTAAAAATATCTTTTCCTCCTCCTTGTTAAAATGCCAGGTCAGGAAATGCTATCTTGACTAAAATTAACTAAAACTGAGATTAATAACTTTATTATAAGTGTTTTATCTGTCATAATGATATCTACAACTATAAATTAGAATTTCCTGATCAATGACTTGATAAACTAACCGATGCTCTCGGTCAATACGTCTTGACCATAAACCAGCCAAATCATATTTTAAAGGTTCTGGTTTTCCAATGCCTTCATAAGGATGCTTTTGAATGTCTTTTATTAACTCATTAATTTTTTTGAGCATTTTTTTATCCTCATTCTGCCAAGATATATATTCTTCCCAGGAATTTTTGGAAAATGTAATTCGGGTCATTCTTCGATAAGTTTGTTTCGAACCACATCCCCTTCCTTCATTTGTTTAATTGACTCATAAAGTCTGTCAGCATTTGCTTTAGAATTTAACAAGTGAAGAGTTTCCATTATAGAGTTATACTCATCTAACGACATCATAACTGCGCCTTTCCCCGTTCCTCTCTTAATAATAAGGGTTTCATTGTTATTCACAACATTGTCCAGAAACTTCTTTAGGTTTGTTCTAAACTCTGTAAAATTTGCGGCCATCATAATCTTTTCCCCCTTAAGTTACTTTTTCAGTACAAATATAAGTACATATTTAGTAACTTGCAAGAAAATTTACTTATTTTCTTTGGGACAGTAGATGTTAACCATCTGCTCAGCTGGTTTGTAGCCTAGCTCCAAAGCTTTGCGGAAATCGTCACACCCCGACTTGAACTCCTGAACGTTCATTTTTGAGATACCGCGGTTATAGTATGCCTCGGCATTCTTGGGGTCGGCCTTAATGATAACATCATAATCGGGGATGGCATCCTTATGGTTGCCCATAATTGCCTTTGAAACGGCACGGTTGTAGTAAGCCTGAACGTAATTGGGGTCAATGGAAATCACCTTGTTGAAATCGGTAATTGAACCCTTGTAATCCTTTTGGAACGCACGGGCAACACCCCTGCCGTAGTAAGCTTTAAGGTAATCGGGCTTAAGCTCAATGGCTTTATTGAAAGCAACAACGGCCTGCTTGAACTCACCCTTACGGAGCAATGCTCCACCCTTTACTCCGTAAGCCAATGGCAATTTAGGGTTAACCGCAATGGCCTTATCGAGTACCTTAATGGCATCGTCGAATCGCTGCACATTGGCAAAGGCATCACCAAGGCTATAAAGGGCTTCCTCGTCCTTGGGGAGTTCCTTTAGAGCTACCTCCAAATCGGCAATTGCCCCATTGTAATCCTGAATTTTGAGTTTAAAGATTCCCCTCTTCTTGTAGGCCTCAGGGGTAGCGTTAGCCCCTTCAATCATCTTATCGTAATCGGCAATTGCTCCCTTAAAGTCGGCAAGGTTTGCCAGCGACTCGCCACGGCTGTAAAATGCCTCAAGGTTTGAGCCATCGAGCTCAATGCTGCGGTTATAGTCCTTGATGGCTTGCTCAAAATCCATGGTTGCAGCGTTTAACAACCCACGCTGGTAGTATGCCTTTGAGCTGGAATCGTTCATTGCTATAGCCCGGTTCAGGTCAGCCATGGCCTGCGAATACTGCTTTAGCTTACGGTACGATACTCCACGTTCAATGTACAGCTCAAAATGGGTTGAATCAATACCAATAGCCGTACTAAAATCGGCCAAAGCCAGCGAGTCGTTATTTAATGCGGCAAGGGTTACACCGCGCTTAAAGTAGTAATCGTAGCGTTTTGGGTTTAACTTAATGGCTCTGTTAAACTTTTCAAGGGCAAGCTCATACTTGGCCGAATCGAGCAGCTTTAAACCTTCATTGTAACTGTTTTGCGCCAAACGGGGCTTAAGCAAAATGTAGGCTGCAAAAGCTATGATAACCAGCCCAACAAGTATAACCACAGTGCGTTTCATACAAATCTGCTTTAATATCAATTCAAATTTATACGATTATTTTGATATAAAGGTTATTTATTGGCTTCAACTATCAACGCACAGTTGAGTTTAGCCACCTCGCGCGCAAAACGTGGGTTTTGGTTTGAGAGTAAGTCGGTTAGCTTGTGGTAGTTGGGGTCGTCGTGCTGGCTTATGAAGAAAAGCGATTTGTAGCTCCTGAGGTAAAAGTTATAGCTATCGCTATAGTTTCGGTAGGTATTGTCGTTAACCGTTTTGAGCAGGGTGTAGGTTGAACAGATTTTTTGTGCATGCTTCCTAAAATCAACCGAATTGGGATAATCAATAACATTGAGGTACCAACCCGTTGAATCGGCAACCGGGCAGAACGATACCATATCGTTATTGAGCATGAATTTCACCTTAGCCAAAGTATCGGATAAACGGTTGGTCATATGCTGGCTACCATAGAGGCCAAGTTCCTCGGCAGCAAAGGTTGCAAAAACAATGGTTGTTCGGGGTGCAAAACCCGATTGCTTAAGAACTCTGGCAATTTCAAGGGTTACCGCAACGCCGCTGGCGTTATCATCGGCACCGGGAGCCACGTCAAGAGGGCTTTCGGGTTCAGTACTTCGTAGAATACAATCGTGATGCCCCCCAATAATGGTAAGGCTATCGGGGAACTCAACCCCTGGCAAAGTACAAACCACATTGTACTGCCAGGTTTCATAGTACTGATTTCGGAAATATACGTTAAGCTGGAATGAATCGAGACGGGCAGTAGCGTATCCGTAGCTTTTAAACTTATTCATTATTGCAACGGCTACATCGCGCCTGTTTTCGGCCAGTGCAAAACGTGTACCCATTCCCTGTAGCATGCCAATTGTAGCAGCAATGCTATCGGCATGGATTTTTTTGGTTAACTGGGCAATTTCAGGATCGGGCTTACTGGTGGGGTCAACAATTTCGTCGTCCTTTGAACAGGACACCACAATACCAAATAGCATTAGTGCCAACAGCCCCTTAAATACATAACGATAGGTAGAAGTCATAAACTTTAGTTTTGATGTAAAAATAAACATTCTGTTAATTCCGTAACGCTCCCAATTCAGAAAATTGATACCTTTGGTGGCTGAACCCTGAAATTAAAAGGTATAACAAAACCAATTACCCGATGGAGAACTTATCAGTAAGTCAATTCAAGAAGTATAACAACCTTATAGGATGGTTCACTTTTGCCATAGCCACACTGGTATACCTGCTTACCATTGAACCCACTGCCAGTTTTTGGGATTGTAGCGAGTTTATAGCCAGCGGCAATAAGCTTGAGGTAGGTCATCCTCCAGGGGCACCCTTTTTCATGCTTATGGTTCGTTTCTTTACCATGTTTGCACCATCCCCGCAATGGGTTCCTATACTTGCCAATAGCCTATCGGCCCTTGCCAGCTCATTCACAATCCTGTTCCTTTTCTGGACCATAACCTACATGGCTCGGCGAATTGTTTCGCCCAAAGCAACTGAATTCACCTTAACCCAGGTAATACTCATACTTTCATCGGGGTTTGTTGGCGCTCTTGCCTACACCTTTTCCGATACTTTCTGGTTCTCAGCGGTTGAAGGTGAGGTGTATGCCACCTCATCGCTCTTTACAGCTCTTGTTTTTTGGGCAATCCTAAAGTGGGAAGAGCAAGCCGATCAGCCCCATGCCACCCGATGGATCATTCTAATTGCCTTTTTAATGGGTATTTCCATTGGAATCCACTTACTCAACCTGTTGGCAATTCCGGCCATTGCTCTTGTTTACTATTTCAGGAAATACAGCTATTCGCCTAAAGGCCTATTTTACACCCTTTTAATTTCAGGTGTGCTGCTAATTACCATAATGTATGGTATAATTCAGGGATTTGTAGTGATAGCCTCAAAGGTAGAGTTGCTTTTTGTAAATTCCTTTGGACTACCAATTAAATCGGGTGTTTTCTTCCTGTTTACCGTTGTACTGGCGCTGCTTGCTTACGGTATTTATAGAACACATAAGCAAGGCCGCGTGGTGCTGAATACAATTTTTGTAGGGCTTACGGTGATAATGATTGGCTACAGCTCGTATGCTGCAATAGTAATTCGCTCGTCGGCCAATCCACCAATGGATCAGAATAGCCCCGACAACATGTTCTCACTACTATACTACCTTAACCGTGAACAGTATGGCGATAGACCTTTGCTGTACGGTCAGGTATTCAATGCACAGCCCATAGCAAGGGTTGAGGGTGAGCCTACCTATGCGCCAAAGAATGGTAAGTACGTTTTTGTTCGCACCAAGGATAAATACGAGTTTGACCCTGAATTCAAAATGCTCTTCCCCCGTATGTGGAGCAACGAACAAAACCATGTTAACGCTTACAAGAAATGGAGCAACTTTGATGGCAACCCCATTAAACGCTTTGGGCCCGATGGCAAAACCGAAACCATATACGTGCCCACCTTTGGCGAGAACTTACTCTTCTTCTTCCGATACCAGCTTGGCTTTATGTACTTCCGCTACTTTATGTGGAACTTTGCTGGCCGCCAAAACGACCTTCAGGGGCATGGCGAGGTAACCAAGGGTAACTGGATAAGCGGAATCCCTTTCATCGATAACCCACGTTTAGGGCCGCAGGAAAAGCTACCTGAAATTTACCGTAACAATAAAGGGCGAAACCAATACTACCTACTCCCCTTGCTCTTAGGCTTAGCCGGTTTACTGTACCATCTTCGTAGGCATAAGCACGATTTTTGGGTAACCACCATGCTTTTTGTGATGACCGGAATCGCTATAGTTGTTTACCTGAACCAAACGCCCTACCAGCCACGTGAACGCGACTATGCCTATGCGGGAAGCTTTTACGCCTTTACCATTTGGATAGGTTTAGGTGTTTTAGCGGTTTATGAATTGCTGAGGAAAATTAAGGATACCCCAGCCACGGCTGTGGTTACAGCATCGGTATGCACGCTGGCCGTACCCGTACTAATGGCCAGCGAGAACTGGGACGATCACGACCGCTCAGGGAGCTATGTGCCAGTTGATTTTGGGTATAACATGCTTATTGGCTGTAAACCCAACGCCATTCTTTTCACCTATGGCGATAACGATACTTTCCCCCTATGGTACTCACAGGAGGTGGAGGGCGTTAGAACCGATGTTCGTGTTGCTAACCTGAGCTACCTGCGCGGAGAGTGGTACATTGAACAGATGCAGCGTAAAGCTTACCAGAGCGAACCCATACCAATCCGAATGACATACGACCAATACTTTACCGGCGCTCGCGATGCAATTGTGGTGATTGATAGGATAAAAGAACCCCTGAACCTTGACCGTGTGGTGGATTTCTTCCTCTCCGACAAACCCGAAAATATGATTCAATCACCATTTAACCAAAACGAAAGGATAAACTACATCCCTTCCAAACAGCTTTTCCTAACCGTTGATAAATCAGAGGTTAAAAGTAAAGTCGATTTGCCGGACAACGACCTAAACCGCATAGCCGACACCATGACCTGGACGCTTAACAAGCAGGTTGTGCTTAAGGATGGGCAGGTAATCCTTGACCTTATTGCTACAAACCAATGGAGGCGTCCCATTTATTACGCCACAACTGTTAGCGGTGAAACCTATTTAGGTTTGGATAAGTATTTTCACCTGGAGGGTATGATGTACCGTGTACTACCTATTCCTGCCTCGCGTCAGTGGGGGACTGGTTCGGTTAACACTCGCGAGATGTGGGAAAACCTAATGGAAAAGTATAGGTTCAGGAGCTTGAACAACCCCAAGGTCTATTTGGACGAAAACAAGATGCGAATTGTGTCCAACTACCGTAACCTTTTTGCTCGCCTTGCCAATGCTTTAGTAGATGAAGGCAAAAAGGATTCGGCCATCACAGCACTGAACAGGTGCATGGGGCTAATTCCTCCTAAAACTGTTCCCCTTAACTACTTTGCCCTTTCCATGGTTGAAGGCTATTACCGTGCAGGCGATATGCAAAATGCCCTGAAATACTCTCAGCAAATGGCAAACCAAGCCTCCGAGGCCATATCGTACATGATTTATGATCTTGACGAGTTTCAAAAAAATTGGCTTGGAAACGAGCTCCAGCTAAATCTTGCAATACTTTATGAGTTAACACGAATGGCCAACCAGTACGAGAAGGGCGAATACGCTAAACAGCTAACTGATAAGTTCAACTCATACGTTACGGTTCTTGAAGGGTAGTTATGATAAATCTTAGTCCCCCGCGTTTTTTTCAGAGGTTCTTCAGGAATGTGGTTTGGAATTTCCCCTCCGAAAAGGAAGGGGTTTTCCTCACATTCGACGATGGTCCAACGCCGGGGGTTACACCATGGGTGCTGGAGCAGCTACGCAAGTACAATGCAAAAGCCACCTTTTTTTGCCTAGCAAAAAACATTGAGATGCACCCTGAAATTTTTGAGATGATTGTGGCCGATGGACATGCTTTGGGAAACCACTCTTACAGCCATATCAAGGGATGGGGAACCGACACCACTCAGTATGTGCAGGATATAATTTACGCCAACAGCTTTGTAAACAGTAACCTCTACCGCCCACCCTACGGGCGTATAACGCCCAAACAGTTCAAGCTGCTTAAATCGCAATACAAGATTATTTTGTGGGATGTGCTTAGCATGGACTACAGCCGAAGGGTCTCACCCAAAAGGGTTTACCAGTACGTAGTACGAAATGCCAAACCCGGGTCAATCATTGTTTTTCATGATTCCTTGAAGGCTGAGCGTAACCTGCGCTACGCACTGCCCCGCGTACTCGATAATCTCAGCTCTAAAGGGCTAACCTTTAAATCGATTATTATTCCATGAACAGAATAATTAGATGAGTAATATACTCTTTATTGTTCAACTTCCGCCTCCGGTTCATGGTGCTAGCTTAATGAATAAGCTGGTAATGGCTAGGGCTTCGCAATTGCCAAACAACAAATGCATTACCATTAGCCTTAACTTTTCAAAATCGCTTTCCGATTTACAGCGATTTAAACCCCGTAAAATACTTAGGGCCATAACGGTTGTTTTCGAAATTATAGGTAAAATCATTAAGTACAAGCCCGATATAGTTTACTTCTCAATGGTTCCCATTGGACTTGTGTTGATTAGGGATAGCTTTTACTTAATGCTTTGCAAGGCATTATCACCAAAATCAAAAAAGATAATTCATCTTCACCGGCCGGGAATGCTACAGTTTTATAGTCAGAAACCATACCTGTACCGATTTTATAGTTTTATTTTCAAAAACTGCGAAATTGTTCACCTAACCCCTCGCCTGGCCAGGTTGGAGCTTTCCCCTTTGAACTTAAAAAAAACTAAAATTACCGTTATTCCCAACTCCATAATCAAAACACCCGAATACGAAAGGCACGAAAAGGACTGGAGTAATATCCTATTTCTTTCAAATTTTCTAATACATAAGGGACATTATGAACTGGTTGAGGCATTTGCAATACTCAGCAGCAAATACCCACAGCTAAAGCTCACCCTTGCAGGGGCATTCCCATCCGAAACGGAAGAGCAAAACTTGCTGGAACGAATAAACCAGTATGGGTTGAACAGAACGGTTGAGGTTGTAGGCCCTGTTTACGGTCCCAAAAGATTTGAACTGTATAGTAGGGCAGGTATCTTTGTACTTCCATCAAAACTAGAGTACTTCCCCCTGGTTATTCTGGAAGCCATGTCGGAACGATGTGCTGTTATAACCAGCGGAAAGGAAAATTTACAGGATACCTTTGTTGATGGCAAGCAACTGCTTTTCCTTGAAAGTGTTGACCCCTACGATATTTCGCAGAAGATTGAAAGATTAATACAATCGCCACAGCTTACCCAATCAATTGCGAACGAAGGCTACAAAAGGTTCACCGAAATACAGGAAGAAAGCCTCTTAAAAATAGACAAGCTCTTCACATGCCAATAGAACTAGAATGTACTTTCAATAATTTTCATGATTGCCTTCAATTCTAGGGCATCTACCATAAAATCTATATCTTTGCAAAAATCTTTTTACGGAATGACAACCATTGAACAGGTAAAAGAGCTTGCAAAGCGCCGCGATGCGCTGAGGAGGTATCTTTGACATCGACAAGCTTAGTATAGAATACGAAGAGGAACAGCAAAAAACACAAGCCCCCGACTTTTGGGATAAGCCCGATGAAGCAGAGAAACAGCTTAAGAAAGTAGCTTCAATCAAATCCTGGATAGATGGCTTTAATAAGGTAAACAGCCTTACCGAGGATTTGCAGGTTATGTTTGACTTTGCCAAGGAAGGTGCTGCAACCGAAGAAGAAATTAACTCCCACTACAGGCAAACCCTGCAGGCCATTGAGGATTTGGAGCTAAAGAACATGCTCGGTAAGGAAGAGGATAGGCTTGGGGCAATCATGAAAATCAACTCCGGTGCCGGAGGAACTGAAAGTATGGACTGGGCGGCCATGCTCATGCGCATGTACATGCGCTGGGGCGAGCGGAATGACTACGAGGTAAAAGTTGTAGATGTGCAGGATGGCGAGGAGGCCGGCGTAAAATCTTGTACACTGGAGTTTGTGGGCGAAATGGCTTACGGATTTCTAAAGGGCGAGAATGGCGTTCACCGCCTGGTTCGCATATCCCCATTCGACAGCAATGCCCGAAGGCACACATCGTTTGCATCGGTCTTTGTTTCGCCAGCAGTTGACGAAACCATTGAAATAACCATTAACCCAGCCGACATTAAATGGGACACATACCGTTCATCGGGGGCCGGTGGCCAAAACGTAAATAAGGTTGAAACAGGCGTCCGCCTTTACCACATCCCAACAGGCATCGTAATTGAGAATACCGAATCGAGGTCGCAATTTCAGAATAAGGAGAATGCCATGCGACTACTGAAATCGCATCTTTACGAGTTGGAACTACGCAAACGCCGTGAGATTCAGGCCGAGATTGAAGGGAAAAAGAAAAAAATTGAGTGGGGCTCACAAATCCGGAACTATGTGCTCCACCCCTACAAACTTGTTAAGGACCTAAGGTCGGGCTATGAAACCTCCGATGTAAATGCCATACTCGATGGCGACCTTAACGAATGTATTAAAGCTTACCTGATGCAGTTTGGCGACGAGTAGCCAATGCTACTCGTTTTTTCTTAGCCTAGCTCGTGTTATTAGCCCAACTGGTATAAATGCGAATATATTACGAAATCTTTTTTGTGGAATTTGAGAAAGGAATAAACCTAAAACAACCATTACAATACCAAGCGCCTTAACCAACGTGATGGTCTCATTTATTAGAAAATAGGATAAAAAGGCTGTCATAACAGGAATGGCATTTGCAAAAGCATTGGCTTTTGTAACCCCTAAATGTTTAACCGAATGCATGAAGAGCAAAAAGGCAAAAGTTGATGCAATAATGCCTAGCTTGACAACTGGAATAAGTGTGCGCAACGACACCCCGACTGTTAGAAAATGGTTAAATTCAAATATGAAAAAGAGTGGGATAAAATAGATAAGTGCTATCGTATTCTGATAGGTTATGATGGTAAAAACGCTATAACGTTCGGTCAACTTCCTTAGGGCTAGAGAGTAACTAAGACCAGCAAAAACAGCAAGAAACATACAGGCTATGCCTAGAGGATTTGCATCAAGTTTACCAAATCCTCTATAAAAAACTACCATTGCAACCCCAATAACCGAAAACAGGACACCAATAAAGTTCATTAGAGTAATTCGTGTATTATACAGATAAAATTCACCTAATGGGCTAAAAAGTGGAATAGTTGCTATAATTACAGCACCAAGCGTAGGCGAGACCATTGTCATACCAAAACTCTCACCTATAAAGTAAAGGAAGGGTTCAAAAAAGGCAAGCAGAAGGAAGTATTTCAAATCGCTAACTTTCATTTTGGTCAGTTTCCTCATTATTAGTCCTACCGTGATAAAAAGGAAAATGGCAGAAATAGATAACCTACCAACCACTAAAGTGATAGGTTTATAGAATTGGAATACCTCCTTATACCAAATATAAGAGAGCGACCAAAAAAACATGGCCAGCACAGCTGCAGTGTAAATCCCAATGGAATTATTCTTCATTGTTTAAAGTTCAATTAATTGGCAAAGGTTTAGAACGGTGTAAACCCAAAAGGTTTATGCGACAAAAATAAAAAAAGGGCGTTGAACACTCAACGCCCTAATCTAATAATGCAAGCTTATTTTGCGGGAGGCAAAAGCACCTTGTTAATTACATGAATAACGCCATTGGTAGCCTGTACATCAACCAGAACAACCGAAGTGTTCTCGTTAATTGTAACGGTTGTACCAACATTAACATTGATATCGCCATTCAATGTAGGCACATTACCACTAGAAATTTGATTCGATTTTACATTACCTGATACCACATGGTAGAGCAGAATGGGCGTTAAATCATCCTTTGAAAGCTGTTCGATTCCTGAAACTCCAATTTCGGTGAAAAGGGCACTGAAAGCATCGTTGGTTGGGGCAAACACTGTAAATGGGCCCTCGCCCTTTAAGGTTTCAACAAGTTCAGCTTTTACCAGAGCCGAAACAAGAGTGCTGAAACTGCTATTAGCCAATGCTATATCAACAATCGTTGGGGGAAGCAAAACCTTATCGATAACATGAACTATACCGTTTGTACCAACCACATCGGTGGCAACAATTTTAGAATTGTTGTTCAGCATAACAGCAGCGGCATCGACAAGTAAGGAAACTTTAGAGTCATTTGGACCTGGGCTCAAAGTTGAAACATAGCCAGTTTGAAGTTGTGTGGATTTAACTGCAGTACCTAAAACGTGGTATAAAAGTATTGGAGTCAAATCCTCGGCATTAAGCGCATCTAAACCACTTATACCTAAATCAGTGAAAAGTTGACTAAATGCATCGTTTGTAGGAGCGAAAACTGTAAACGGTCCATCGGCCTTAAGGGCATTAACCAGGTTGGCTTTGGTTAGTGCAGCCACTAAAGATGTAAAACTGCTGTTTGCAAGGGCAATATCAACCACTGTTTGCGGAAGTAAAACCTTATCAATTACATGAATAACCCCATTGGTGGCTGAAATATCGGCAGCGGTAATACCAACATTTCCGTTGAGTTTGAGCATACTTGCATCAACCTTAAGTGAAACACCTAATCCACCTGCACCGGGGCTAAGTGTTGAAACATAGCCACTCGTAAGCTGATTGGATTCAACCTTACCCGATAAAACATGGTAAAGCAGAATTGGGGTTAGCTGGTCAGCAGTTAAGGCATCTATACCACTCACGCCTAACTGATTGAAAAGCTCGTTGAAGGCGGCGTTGGTTGGAGCAAACACTGTAAAAGGACCAGTTCCCTGAAGGGTTGTAACCAGGTTCGCCTTCTGGAGGGCTTGAACCAGAATTGAGAACTGTGGATTGGAAACGGCAACCTCAACAATGCTTTTAGGCATTTCCATCTCCTTTTCTTCATCCTTTTCGCAACTTGTTAATAGTAGCGTTCCCGCTAGGCCTACCAAAGCTAGTAGAGCAAATAGATTTTTTCTTGTTTTCATAATTGTGTGTTTTTGTTGATTATGCCCTACTAACATTAAAAAATGGTCTTTGTTCATTTTATTTTCTATTTGCATACTCTTTTGTTGGTTAATTTTTGTTATTTATATGTCTTTGTTGATTGATTTATTTGGGTGGATTTGGATTTATTTACCAAAAATCGATAATTTTACAGAAATTTGGTTGCAGGTATGGAAGAACTCATCAGGCTACGTCACGAGCTGCATCGCAACCCTGAACTCTCTGGCCAAGAAAGAGCTACGGGGAAAAGAATTCGTTTTTTTCTAAGCCGCTACCAACCACATGAACTTTACTCAAATATTGCTGGTGAGGGAATGGCTGTAGTATACAGGGGCAAAGAGCCTGGCCCTACAGTACTATTCCGCTGCGATATGGATGCCCTGCCCATTACCGAGCTCTCCGATTTTAAGTACAAGTCCAATACTCCCGGAGTTTCACATACCTGTGGCCACGATGGCCATATGGCCATTGTTTCAGGCCTGGCGGTTCGTTTTTTTGAAAATCCTTTAGAAAAGGGGAAGGTGATTCTGTTCTACCAACCCTCAGAGGAGAATGGTTCCGGTGCCAAGGAATCCATTGAAAGGCTAAAAGAGCTAGACCTCATGCCCGATTATGCATTTGCACTTCATAATTTACCCAAGTACAAAAAGGGCAGCGTAGTGCTTGGCCGATACACCTTTACGGCAGCATCAAAAGGCTTGATTATTAAACTTACCGGACGAAATTCCCATGCAGCCTTCCCAGAACTGGGACTTAATCCATCGGCGGCTACAGCTGAAATCATTCAGCACCTGCTTGCGTTACCTACCAACTTAAAGTATAAGAACTTTGTACTGGTAACCCTTATACACGTTAAGATTGGCGAAGTGGCATTTGGAACCTCAGCCGGTTCGGCTGTTATTATGGCTACACTCAGAGCCTTTGACGATTCCGATATGCACCTACTTTCCGATAACGCTCTCAAAACATCAACCCAAATTGCAACCAGACATGGCTTAGCCATTGAAACCGAATTTACCGACGATTTCCCAGCCTCAGTTTGCGACCCGCAGCTTACTAATGTTGTAGAGAAAATTGCCTCCGAGCAAAGGAAAGAGGTTATTTACCTCAATGAACCCAACCGCTGGAGCGAGGATTTTGCCCACTTTACAGGTGTATTCCCATCGGTAATTTTCGGACTTGGTGCGGGTGAAGACCACCCCGATATACATAGCCCAACCTACGATTTTCCCGATGACCTAATTATTGATGGAGTTGACCTACTGGAATCAATAGCACGAGAAATCACTTCCTCTGAATCCTTTTTAAAATCCTAACCAGCCAGCCGTCAGGACGCTGGCTTACTAAGTAAACCCCTGCAAATACCAGAGCTGCAGCAGTTATCTTTCTGGCATCGAGGCTATCCATTCCCAACAATACAGCAACTAAGGCCGCTATAACAGGCTGAGAGTAAATATATATGCTTACAGTGCTTGCCTGAACGTACCGTAATCCCCATCCGTTCAAGAGGTATGCTAAAAATGTTGGGCCAAGTAAAACAAAAAGTATTGAAGCGTAAATCATTGGTGGAATAACTGCCCACCTTGTAGTGGCTAAATCGTAAACACCAAAGGGAAGCAGGGAAATCAAACCAACCACAAAAACACCTTTCATAACAGTAATTGGCCTATACTTTAGCATCAGGGGCTTTACTACCACAAGGTAAAACGCATAGAAAAGAGTATTCAGGAAAAGCAAGGCATTGCCAAGGGTATGGTTCTGCCCAACCTCCAGGGAGCCCTTGCTCAGGATAAGCAAAAGGGCACCCGATGCACCAATAAGCAAACCTGTTACTTTAACAAAATTGATATGTTCCGATAGGACAAAGTATGCAATAAGCATCACCATTGCAGGGTTCAAGGTTGATATGATTGATGACTCGATTGGAGTACTGTAGTTTAACCCATTGAGAAATAGCAGCTGATTAAATGTAATGCCAAACAACCCCGATGCAATAAATCGTGGATAATCAGCTTTGCTTATTCTCTCATCACTCTTGTCAAATATCGAAATAACCCAGAAAAGAAACGAGGCTGTAACCACCCGAAGGAGAGTGAATGCCATGGGCGATAGGTAATTGGGCATAACCCCTTTGGCTATTGAGTAGTTAAGCCCAAACATAATGTTTGCAAGTATTATGGCTAAATGTGACTCGGCTCGCTTATTTTTTGCAATCACCATATACATTAAAAATACAATGCAGTTCGATTTCTAAAACAAAGTAAAGTTTAAAAAAGCAAAACTTACAGAAGGGTTACAAAGTTCATGTTTTTAACCCAATAAACAATTTAGCTTTTAATTAGCCATGATTTAAACCCTAAAACTTTAAATTTGTTAATTATTGCATTTGAAATTAATGCATAAGCAAACCGCCCATATTAAGGAAAACCCTGCACAACGTATAAAGGCAAAACTTGCCCTAATACCGGTTTTGCTTGGGCTGGGAGTAACAGGGGTCTTACTATACAATGAATTTAACCCTAGGGCTTTTGACGTTATAAACTTTACATGGAAATCAGCGTTGTGGCTAATGCTGGCTTGGCTTTTCATGGTTGGTCGCGATTTGGGTTATACCCTCCGGCTAATGATTTTAAGCGATGGTAAATTCCGATTCTGGAAGGCTCTAAGGGTGATAATGCTCTGGGAATTTACCTCGGCAATCACACCATCGGCTATAGGTGGCACCAGCGTGGCAATTGTTTATGTCAATAAGGAAGGTTTAAATCTTGGGCATAGCTCAGCACTGGTAATGATAACCTCGTTCCTGGATGAGCTTTACTTTGTGGTAATGTTTCCACTCCTGGTTTTGCTGGCAGGTTACCATGGATTATTCGATATTGGTACCACAAACAGCATGGCCAAGGAGCTTTTAACATTCAGCATTATTGGCTACTCATTAAAACTTGCCTGGGTAATAACCTTGGTTTACGGTTTATTCTTTAACCCCCGTGGACTTAAATGGTTGTTACTTTTGATTTTTAAACTACCATTCCTGCGGCGATGGAAGCATGGAGCAAATCGCGCCGGCTCCGATATCATAAACAGCTCCAAGGAATACCGAAACAAGCCCACTTCGTTCTGGGTAAAGGTTGTACTGGCCTCGTTTCTCTCGTGGTCATCGCGTTTCCTGGTTGTGAATGCGTTACTTATGGCATTCTTTAGCATTGAGCACAACCTGCTAATTTTTGCACGCCAACTGGTAATGTGGATAATGATGTTAGTGAGTCCAACTCCCGGAGGTAGTGGCTTTGCCGAGTTTGTTTTTACCCGTTACCTTTCAGAATTTATCCCTGTTGATGCAGCATTAATTGTTCCTGTTTCTGTGGCAATGGCCTTACTATGGAGACTGGTTACATACTATCCTTACCTCTTCCTGGGTAGCATAATTTTCCCCCGCTGGGTTCGTCGACACTTCATCAAGTAAATACTTTTCAAACTGACAGCTCTAAAACAAATCGTTTTATAAAGCTGTTTAGTTTGATATTAAAAAAAGGAGGATATGAATTATTTCTATATTACCGGTACTAGCTCGGGAATTGGGTTGGCGCTTACTCGCCAAATACTAAGCAATGACAGCTCCTATGTGGTTGGATACTCACGTAGAAATGTAGTTAGCCACCATAGGTATAAACATATTCAAATTGACTTCAGCCAACTGGGAGCAGCAAGAGAGGTAGAAATACCTTTCTTTCCCAATGCCAAACACGTTATACTTATAAATAATGCTGGCATACTAGGCGATGTAAAACCTATAGGTAAAATAGATAATGAACAGCTAGAGAAAATATTCATGGTTAATACCGTTAGCCCTGCAATACTAACTAACCGTTTAATATCGTTATATCTACCTTCAGCTGAATTAATTACCATTGTTAACATCAGCTCCGGAGCAGCGCGCCATGCGGTGGAATCGTGGAGTGGGTACTGCGCATCCAAGGCAGCTATCGATATGTTTTCACTTGTGCTACATGCTGAACAAAAGCTGGTAGGCGACCCAAAGGTTAAAGTAATTTCATTAGCACCCGGAATAGTTGACACCCCCATGCAGGACTCGGTTCGTAAAGTTGACCCAACGTACTTTCCCCAATCCGAAAGGTTTCACCATTACAAGCAGAAAGGAATGCTTGCCTCAACCGAGCAGGTAGCAAAAAAAATCGTTGAGCTGATAGGTAACCCGCCCAACGATCCAATTATCGATTTACGTATGCTTTAATTACTCAACTCCCTGATGTACTTAATCATTGACTCGAAAATAAGCCTGCCGTCAGTATTGCCCAGTTCATCGTCCGAGGCACGCTCCGGGTGGGGCATCATACCAAAAACATTGTGGCGCTCATTGCATACACCGGCAATGTTCTCCACTGAGCCATTGGGGTTAGCACTTTCTGAAACCACTCCGCTCTCATCGCAATAGCGGAAAAGTATTTGACCGTTTATTCGCATTTGGGCAAGTGTATCCTTATCGGCGTAGTAACGACCCTCGCCATGGGCAATGGGAACCTTAAGCGCCCTGTCGCGGGGTAAGTACTTTGTAAGAGCAGTGTTCTTGCTGTCAGGTACCAGGTGAACATTCTTGCATATGAACTTTTGGCTGGTGTTGTGCAGTAATGCTCCCGGTAAAAGTCCACTCTCGCAAAGAATTTGGAAACCATTGCAAATACCAAACACGTAACCCCCATTATTGGCAAAATCAATTACCCTGTTCATTATTGGCGAAAACTTGGCCAGGGCCCCTGATCGTAGGTAATCGCCATAGGAGAACCCGCCCGGCAGAATTATCACATCAATATTGGGATCAAAATCGGTTTCCTTGTGCCAAAGGGTGACTACTTCTTGCTCAAGAATCTCCTTAATTACATATACTGTATCCTGATCGCAGTTGGAACCAGGGAATACAACTACTCCAAACTTCATGCTAATGCAATTAATATGCGTCAAAGATAGCCAATAATATAAAATCGTCAAAATTAGGTTTGAACCAATAACATTTTTGGTTTAAATTTGATAATCAATTATTAAAAAAATGATTAAAAACACTCTACGTCTTGGCTTTATAGCTATAGCTTTTGCATTTATCTTTGCAATCCTATTTATGGTGTACAGCACCATAACCTTCTACAATCCTGAAAGGGAAATTACCCTTCAAGTTTCACTAAACCCCGACACAGTTGCTATAAGTACGCCGTACCAACTGATTACATGGAACATTGGTTATGCCGGGTTAGGCGACAATATGGACTTTTTTTATGATGGGGGAAAGCAAACCCGCGATACTAAAGCACGAACATTAGAAAACCTCGATTCCATTAAAAAATTCATTCTACAAAACCGCACCGATTTTATTTTTCTTCAGGAAGTAGATTTAGCATCGCGTCGATCATACAACACCAATCAACTTCAAATTATTAGCCAAGCGGTTAACTACTTTACCTTCTTTGCCACCAACTATCAGGTGTCATTTGTTCCGGTTCCACTTAAAAACCCAATGGGCAATGTAAATTCAGGAATTATGACTCTTAGCCGCTTTACCCCAATGAATGCGGTAAGAGTTCAGCTGCCTGGCCTATCGCCATGGCCTAACAGGGTTTTTAACCTACGTCGCTGCCTGCTGGTTACACGCTTCCCGGTAAGTAATGGCCGTGAATTTGTGCTTATCAATACCCATAACTCAGCATTTGAAAACGATAGCCTCAAGATGGCTGAAATGAGTTTCATTCGCCAGGTAGCATTAAGCGAGTATGAAAAGGGAAATTATGTGATAATTGGAGGCGACTGGAATCAACTACCGCCCAATTTTCCGCCCGACAGGTTCGGAAATGCATACGAAACCAAGGCTTTCAAACCTCTTTCCATTGAAAGCAGCTTTATGCCAAGCGGATGGCAATGGGCTTTTGACCCATCAAAGCCTACTAATCGATATCTGGATAGGCCATTCAGTAACCAGTGCAGAACGGTTATTCTCGATTTCTTCCTGCTTTCGCCAAATATTCATATTACCGATATCGTAACCACCGACTTAAAGTTCAGGCATTCCGATCATAACCCCGTTAAACTATCATTTGTTCTCCTGCCAATCCAATAGTATCAATGGAAAATGCAATCTCATAATCCATTAGGTGATGTTAATCAAAGTTAATGCTATCTTTGCCATTTAGATTTTGTTTGTATTTAAGAAAAATCTATATTTAGCCTGATTATTGTTGATGATATCTGCTTAATGAGATAATGCCAAGCCAGCGTATGCAGGTAACCGACCAGGATTTACAGTATTTTGTAAATACTATTAAAAGTGTTTCAAAGTATGACTTTTCCGAGTATTCGGAGAAGTCGCTTAAGCGCCGTTTGCAAAAAATTCTTGAAGATTACAACCTCGACCTAACCTCCCTGCTTACCTCGCTCCGGCTCGATAGGGATTTTCTGGAGAAAGTGGTCAAGGAAGTAACGGTTAATACAACAGAGTTATTCCGCGATCCACCGGTTTGGCATCTTTTGCGCTCGCGTATTCTACCCCGATTCAAGAACAACAAAACCATAAATATTTGGCATGCCGGTTGCTCCACCGGACAGGAGGTTTACTCCATGATGATTCTCCTGAACGAGATGGAAATGCTCGACAAGGCAAAAATATTTGCAACCGACCTAAACTCCGATGTGCTGGATGCTGCTAAGCAAGGAGTATACAAATACCGCTTTAACCTAGGCTATCTGGACAATTTCGATAAGGTTATTAAGCAAAACCCTCTCAACTTTGAGGAGTATAACGACGTTCCATACGAAAAGTATTTCGATATCGATAAGGTAAGAGATACTATCACCATGAAAAAGTTCTTAACCGAGCGTCCCATTTTCCGCAAACACGACCTTGTGGTCGATGGCAATATCTTTTTTGCCAAGTTCGACCTTATACTTTGCCGTAACGTAATCATTTACTTTAACTACTCGCTCCAGAACAAGGTTTTTGAACTCTTTCATAATAATCTTTACCCCAAGGGGACATTACTGCTTGGGATGCACGAAACCATACTTGGCCCTTGGGCTTCCCGTTTTGAACGATTAGGTCAGGCTTACATAAAAAAATAAATTTTACCATGAAGGCTTTTGCTAACATGAAACTTGCACAAAAAGTTCAACTTGCCATAATCCCTTTAATGGTTGTGCTCTTTGCCTTTGCAGGTTTAACCCTAAATTACTTTTCCCGTACCAGAACCATTAATAACGCCGTTAAAGAGGCTTACGTTTACATTGATAGGTTAATTGACATTGCTAACATAGTTGAGCAAAAAACTGGAAAAGGTTTAACCTCAAACGATATATTTGAGCTAAAGCCCTATTTCAATAAGCCAGCATTCAACAAAACCGATTTCCCCTCATTGATTTCCAGGAACGGCGAATACGTTTTACACATTACCCGCCAGGGAGCACGACTCCCAATGAAGACCATTCAGGAAATTAAGAACCTCAAAGCCAACGAGGGCTTCATATACTACCAGGATATTACCGATGACATTACGGAGAACCGAATACTTGTTTACAAGTACTACAAACCATACAATGCCTACTTTGCTATTTCAGTAAGTCCAACCGAAGTTCTTGAGCAGGTCAAGGCTAACAGGAGAGCCATGATTGCCATCGTTTTCCTCTCTTCGTTGATATCTGCACTTGTTGTATGGCTTTTGCTCAAACCTATCACAAAACAACTGGCCCACCTCTCCGTTCGACTAAAACAGCTTGCACAGGGCGAGATTCCTCCGGCTGTTAAAGTTACTGACAGGAGCGAGCTGGGAACCTTAGCAGAGTCGCTAAACAGCTTAATCGACGGGCTTAAGAGTACTACTGAATTTGCACGGCAAATTGAACAAAACAAACTCGATTTTGACTTTAAGCCTCTCAGCAAAAACGATCAGCTTGGATTGGCTTTACTACAAATGCGCGAAAGCCTAAAACGAGCCCAACAGGAAGAGGCTAAGCGTAAGAAGGAGGATGATATCCGTACATGGATTAACGCAGGTCTTGCCAAGTTTGGCGATATACTTCGTCAAAACAACAATAACCTTAACCTCCTTGCCGATAATGTTATCCAAAACCTGGTAAACTACCTTGATGCTAACCAGGGAGGAATTTTCATGTTTAAGGAGTACGAATCGGAAAAACACCTCGAACTCCTCTCGGCCTTTGCCTATAACCGGAAGAAATTCCTTCAAAAAAGCATTATGCTTGGCGAGGGACTTGTGGGCACCTGTGCGGTTGAGAAGCAAACCATTTACCTGAAAGAAATCCCAAGCGATTACATTGCCATTACCTCTGGGTTGGGTGAGGCCACCCCAACATCGCTGCTCATTGTTCCCCTTAAGCTTGAGGATGAGATTTTTGGTGTTATAGAGATAGCGTCGTTCAATGAGTTTGCCCCATACCAAATTGAGTTTGTTGAAAAGGTTAGCGAGAGCATAGCCTCAACCCTGAACTCGGTTAAGAATAATATCAGAACCCGTGAGCTGCTTGAACAATCGCAACAGCAACGTGAGGAAATGGCTGCACAGGAAGAAGAGATGCGCCAGAACATGGAGGAAATGCAAGCCACCCAGGAGGAAATGCAGCGTAAGAACCTTGAACTCGAAATCATCACTTCAGCCATTAACCAATCGTTGGTATCATGCTCACTTAACGACGATGGTTTTATTGTCGACTCCAACCTGGTATTCCAGGAGATGACCGGCTACAGCAAGGTTGAACTTGAGGGAATGCTGCTTGAGAGCTTAATTGTCGACTCACAGCGTGAGGAGTTTAGCAAGCTATGGAAATCTGTCCTTAACGGACAATCAATCAATACAACCCTTCACCTGGTTGGAAATAATGGCAGGGAACGCTTCCTGCTTGCTTCACTCACACCCGGTTTCGATCCCATGGGATTGCTAATCAAGATACTCCTTGTGGGGCACGATATAACCGAGTCAAAGAAACTCGAATTGATGACCCAGCAGCAAGCCAAAGAAATTGAAAAGAATATCAAGCGCATTAAGGAAGAGCAGGAGATATCGAACCTGCGCCAGCGCGAGATGGAAACCCTGCTCAAGGCTCTTGACCAAAACTGCCTGGTTACCATAATAGAACCCGATGGCCTTATTACCTACATCAATAACAAAAATGTAGAGGTGCTGGGCGACAAAAAGGAAGACATTGAGAACCGATTCATTCAGGATATTGATTTTACCGCTAAAAATAAACCCAAAGAATTTGAACGTTTTTGGAAATCGCTTCATAAGGGAACCAAACAAACCCGTGAGTTCTCACTTGATGTAAAAGGCGAAACCCGATGGGTGCTGGAAAACTACACCCCAATCATGGATGAAAATGGTAACCTTTACAAAATAATAAATATTGCCCTGGATATAACCGAGAATAAACGGAAAGAAATGGAACTAAATGCTGTTATTGAACAGCTTAAGCAACAGCTCAAGAAATAGTGAAGTATGACCATACGCTACGAAATAGGAATTGTTGACACCCGGAACGTAATCAAAACGTTGCTCGATGATTATGGTCTCGATTTCCGCGATTATGCCCTTACCTCACTAAAGCGGAGGCTGGAGTACATCATATCGCTTTACGCGCTTCGCGATGCCGAGGGCCTTATTGCCAAGCTAAAGAGTAGCAAGGATTTTTTAGACCAATTCCTTTACGATATTACCCCTGAAACCACCGAAATGTTCCGCGATCCATCGTTCTGGAGAATTCTAAGGGATGAAATCATTCCTGAACTGGTTAAGTCGGGCTCATCAAAACCCCGTATATGGATTGCATCGTTCGACTCGGGCGAAGAGCTATACTCGTTATCAATCCTTCTAAAGGAATTGAATTTACTTAACGAGGTAAATTTATACTGCAACGTACTCTCCGATCACACCATACAGCGCATCACATCGGGTCGCTTGGATCCTAAAGATATGGAGGTGAATGAGGCAAATTACCAACGTTTTAACGAGAAAGGGAAGTACTCGTCGTACTACCGAACCGAGGCAAACAGCATTGTTTTCGACGTTAGCCTTATTAAGGATGTAAGCTTCATCAAGCAAAATACATTAATTGACGAGGATCCGGGTGCGCCAAAACTTATAATCTTCCGTAACCAGGCAATTTACTACAACCAGCTTCTCAGCGAGAAGGTTTTCGCCAAGCTTGCCAACTGCCTGGTAGCTGGTGGGTACTTAGCAATTGGGGTTAAAGAAACTTTGGAAAATACCAACGTTAGTAATAAATTTACTCTGTACAACGAGGCAGAAAGAATTTACAAGCGAAAAACCAACTAGTTTTTATGTATAAAGCAGTTATCATAGGAGGATCGGCAGGAAGCTTTCAGGTTATTACCCGAATACTACACGCTTTGCCCCCAAACTACCCACTACCTGTCCTTCTTTGCCTGCATAGGTTAAAGCATGTTCGAAGCGGATTTGTTGAGGCCCTTTCCATCAAATCGGGCATTCAAATTATTGAACCAAACGATAAGGAACAGATCAAACCCGGCAAAGCATACCTGGCTCCAGCTAATTACCACATGTATGTGGAATTAGGAAATAAAATAGCCCTTTCAACCGAGGAACCGGTTAACCATTCACGCCCCAGCATCGACCTTTCATTTATTACCGCTGCTCAGGTTTACCGTGAAAAATTAGTGGGAATTATTCTCTCCGGAGCAAACCGCGATGGCGCATACGGGTTAAAAAAGATAAAGGACTTAGGTGGGCTAGCCATTGTCCAAAACCCCGATGAATGCCAGGTTAGAACCATGACCGAAGCCTCGCTCAAGATGACGCCTGTTGACTTTGTTTTTAATACTAACGAGATTATTAAGTTTCTTCAAAACATCAAAGTATAAAAACATGAAACCAATTAACCCGACTAACCGATTTGTACCTGTTATAGTATTGGTTTTGCTGCTAGCCAGTTCCCTATTGGTTTTCAGCTTGATCTATAACACGGCATTGGAAACCGGGCAAAAAATATCTCCTTGGATTATCGGCCTTTGCCTACTCCCCTTTCTTTTTGGATTGTGGTTCTACTTTATTGTAGTTAAGCAACGAAACCTTATCGATGGCCTTCAAGCCCAAATTGAATTGCTTAAAGCGCAGGTTGAATCATTCATGAAATCGCAGAAAAAGGAAACCACTCAGGAAATCCGAAAAGAAACCCTTGACTACAAGAAATTGCTTGAAAAGATTATCCCTAACCTTCCTACTGACGATATTGTAAAATATGGCGAGGCGCTCCTTGCCAATGTTGCCAAAACCGCTGAAATTGTTCAGGGGCAACTATACCTTAAAAATTCACAAACCGATGTTTTTAGCTTTAAAGCCGGCTACGCTTTCTTTTCCGAGACCACCCCACCCGAATACCGGGAAGGGGAAACCCTTGCAGGACAGGTGGCCAAAAACCAAAAACTTATAAACATTGATAATATACCCGAAGGTTACATTACTATACTATCCGGCCTGGGTAAGGGTTCGCCTAAACATTTAATTATTGCCCCAATAATCTCTACCGAAAATACAACTATGGGGATAATAGAGCTAGCCTCATTCAAACCCTTTACTAGCGAACACGAGGAACTTTTTTCTCAGCTCGGACGTAAACTTGGAGAGATATTAAGTGTCAATCAATAATAACCAAACTGCGGCATGATTTCATTCGGAATTATATCGACCACCGATAGCAAACAAGTAATCCGGCAAAGGGTAACTCAAGCCTTCTTGGTTAGCCTTATGTTCCCCATGATTGCCTGGATTGTTGATATCCTATCCAGAGGAATCCCTTTTAACTTGACCAGCATCGCAGATATACATGCCACCAATCCCATTCATTGGATTATTGATTTGGCTCCCTTTGTAATTTCCTATGTTACGTGGCTACAGCTTACCCGACACTACCGTAGGATTCTTTTGCTGGAGAAGGAACTCCGGCAGCGCGATGAGGACATTGAGAAAAATGCGCGCTTTGCCCAACGTATTGGCGAAGGCGACTATAATGCACCTTTTCAGGTTGGTGGTGACGATGATATCCTTGGAAAGTCGTTGGTTATCATGCGCGACAACCTGCTTGCAAACCAGAAAAAAGAGGCTGAGCAGAACTGGATAACCAAGGGGAAAGATGAAATATCGCACATCCTACGCCTACACAATAATATTGATGAGCTATCGTACGACGTACTGGTTAAGCTGATAAACTACATACGAACCATACAGGGGGCAATTTACCTTTACGATGAAGAGAAGCAGAAACTTGTTAACCTTGCCACGTATGCATACAACCGCCGTAAGTACATTAAGCAGGAGTTTCGTATTGGCGAGGGGCTTATAGGCGAGTGCGCCTACGAGCGTGAATTTATTTACCGAACCGAGGTACCCGATAATTACGTCACCATTACCTCAGGTATTTTGGGCGATCGTAAACCTAAAAGCTTGCTGCTTGTGCCCCTTATCACCGATGAAAAGCTTGAAGGTGTTTTAGAATTTGCCTCGCTCGACGACGAGATACCCGAGCTGACTATTCGATTCCTGAAAGAGGTGGGTGAAATAATAGCCCGCACCATCTTTAACCTGCGCATAAACCAAAAAACTGAAAAATTGCTGCAGGAAGCCCAGCAAATGGCTCAAGAACTCAAGGAGAACGAGGAAGAACTTCGCCAGAATGCCGAGGAGATGAAGATAACTCAAGAAGAACTTGAGATATCGAATGCTAAGCTCGAAGCTAAAATCCAGGAAGTTGAAAATGCCCAAAAACGTTTACACTCCCTCCTTGAAAACGCATCGGAAATTATATCGATATATAATAGCGAGAAACAGCTAACCTACATAAGCCCCTCGGTAACCAAAATTTTGGGTTATACCCCGCAGGAAATGATGAGCGGCAAGGATATCGATCGCCTAACCCGCAAGGGCGAAGCCGCTTTTAACGAAATGTTTGAGCAGCTCCTGGAGAATCCCCGTATTGCTATCACCATCCAGTACACCTTTATGAAAAAGGATGGTGAAAAGATTTTCCTTGAAGTAACCGGTCGTAATTTGCTCGACGACCCTGCCATTGGCGGTATAATCATTAACTCACGCGATATTACTGAACGTAAACGCGCCGAGAAAGAGGAGCGCATGCGTAGCAAAATGCAATCGCTTTCCGAGAACTCCCCCGATATTATCATGCGCGTAAACCCAGCCGGGCAATTCTTCTATGCAAACCCCATGGTGGAAACCTACCTTGGAATTGACTACAGGGAATTGGTTAACCAAACAATAACCGCGCTTGACGGTATTCCAGTGCTTTCGAACTTTATTCGCGAAGCCATAAAAACCATTAAGGTTGAAAAGGAAAAGTACGAAGGCGAAATTACTTTTACCACCAATCGGGGCGAAACGGTAATGCACATTGTTGGCATCCCTGAATTCAATGAGAACGAGCTTGAGACCATACTGTTTGTTGCCCACGATATAACCGAGCAAAAGCAAACCGAAAGGGAAATTCAGGAAAAGAACCGCAAAATCACCGAAAGTATTAACTACGCCCAGCGTATTCAAACATCAATCCTACCAAATAACAGAATCATTAGGCAGTACCTGCCCAAATCGTTCATTTACTACCACCCCAGAGATGTTGTTAGTGGCGACTTCCCCTGGTTCTTCATAAAGGATGATTTCATTTACATAGCTGCTGTTGACTGTACTGGCCATGGGGTTCCAGGCGCTCTGCTCTCCTTTATTGGCTACTTTACACTGAACAACGTGGTTGACCACGACTCATCGTACACAGCTGGTCAAATACTTGACCATCTACATTTTGGGGTTCGTAAAACCCTTAAGCAGGATCGCCCCGATGCCGATGCCCGCGATGGTATGGATATTGCTTTTTGCAAAATCAACCCCAAAAACAAGGAACTCCAGTATGCAGGGGCTCACCGACCGCTTTACTTTGTACGGAATGGAGAACTAACTGAATACAAGGGCGACCGCAAAGCAATTGGCGGTATTCCTCATCCCAAAAAGGCCGAAGAACCATTTACCAACTATATCATAGAGTATAAACCGGGCGACAGGGTATACTTTTTTTCCGATGGTATAGTTGACCAGGTTGGTGGCCCTGAAAAGAAAAAGTTTGGAGCTCAAAGTATTCGTGATATCATTATGAACAACCTAAAAACGCCGATTCACGAACTTAACGACGTGTTTGCAAAAGCACTTACCGATTACCAGGGTGAAAATAAACAGGTTGACGATATACTTTTAATTGGTATTGAATTTTAAAAATGTAATATATTTGTAACTCATATAACTCATCGGGCTATGGATCGAAAAAACATTAAAGGGTTTCTTGAGTTCGTTTACGACTTTTACAAGTCGATGAAGGCTCATGAAATTACTCTCGTTTACGAGGGTGAAATAACCCATCAAATAACCAAAGCCTTCACCTCCCTTACCGAGTCAAATATGGCCAAGGAGGAGGAGTCGAACTCCGTTCAGAAAAAGGTTTTCCATGTAATGGTGGAATGCCTCCAGAACATCAGCAAACATGCCGATAGTTTCGGCTCCGATGATTTTCTCTTTGCTGGCCGTGGTATTTTCATGGTTAGCAAAGGTGATTCGGAATACCACGTTACTACTGGCAATGTGATTGAAAACTCCAAGATTGAGGAGCTCTCAAAAATCCTTGATCACATTAACTCGCTCGACAAGGAGGGTTTGAAGCAACTCTACAAAACCCAGATGCGCGAAGGCCGCCTTTCCGAGAAGGGTGGAGCCGGATTGGGTTTCATTGACATAGCCCGAAAAACCGGAAGGAAGCTTGAGTACCACTTCCTCCCTATCGACGAGGAAACCCATTTCTTTGTATTAACTTCAACCATTTCAAGATCAGAATAACAGTACCGATATGGAAACCATAAAAATAATGGGGACCGATGATACCCCAACCGTAATTCTGGATGCTCAAAACGAAATCTTCGAAATCTCGGGTCGTTCTTTGCCCGAGGACGTTACTGCATTCTACGATCCAATTCTGCAGTGGCTCGATGACTACTCAGCAGCGCCAAAACCCAAAACCATCTTTACCTTTAAGCTGGTGTACTTTAACACGGCCAGCTCTAAGCTGCTCCTCGATATTCTGATGAAACTTGAACAGCTCAAGGAGGGCGGTCACGACGTACTTGTGCGTTGGTACTACCCTGAGGACGACGAGGATATGCAGGAAGCTGGCGAGGAGTACGCCGATATAGTTGATGTTCCTTTTGAACAGATTGGCTACACCTTGAGTTAGGTTCTTTTCCGTTTTTTGCCCAAGTGAAGAAGAATGAGTGAGGAGATTCTCAAAGCGTTAATGCAACTCTTTGCAATCATTGCAAAGCAGGACGAAGGTGTTGAGCTCAAGGAGCGTGACTATGTTGTTAATTTCCTCACCCAGCAACTCAACGATGAGGCAGTAAAGGAATACATCAGACTCTTTGATGAGCATGCAGGCCTGCTCGACAAAGAAGATAATGCCGAAAACGATGAGGAAAAGGGCAAACGAAAACTTACTTCGGTAAAGGATTCCGTTCGTATTCTGGGTATTTGTAAGAAAATCAACAAAACTCTTACCCAGAAACAAAAAATCGTTGTTCTGGTTCGTTTGTACGAGCTTATCAATGCCGACCGCAAGTTTACTGAACAACGAATGGCTATTATCAATACCGTAGCCGAAGTATTTAAGCTTACCAAGGAAGAAATATCGGATATTGAAAATTTTGTTATAAAAAATTCACCCGAAGAGTTAGACATTCCAAGTATTTTAACCATTCACGATAAACCCTTTACGGGCAAAAACTGCAAGCACATTGGCACCGAAGCCCTGGATGGTTATATATATATTCTCCAAATAAAAAGCGAGGACCTTTACTTCCTCCGGTGTACAGGCAATGAGGATATTTACCTTAACGGATTACCCATTCACAACCGCCGCATCTATCTTTTTGCCAGCGGGAGTTCACTTAAACTACCTAAAGGGAAGCCGGTTTACTACACCGATGTAGTTTCCCACTTCCTGGCCGACTCCACGTCAATCCGCATTTCCTACAAAGTAGAAAATGTTGGTTTTCAGTTTAAAACAGGTGATATCGGATTAAGAAACATTTCCTTTTCCGAGGGGCATGGTAAGCTGGTTGGTATCATGGGAGCCAGTGGTGCTGGTAAAACCACACTGCTAAACGTACTTGCCGGTATCGAAAAGCCTACCACAGGCCGTGTTATTGTTAACGGCTACGACCTTCATAATGAAAAGGAGAAACTTGAAGGTGTTATTGGCGTTATCCCGCAAGACGATTTGCTCATTGAGGAGTTAACCGTATTTGAAAACCTATACTACAACGCAAAACTTTGCTTTAAGGATAAAACGGAGGAGGAACTGGTAGCCCTTGTGGATAAAACCCTTGCAAATCTTGGTCTTTTAGAGCGTAAAAACCTCAAGGTTGGAACCCCGCTCAACAAGATGATATCGGGCGGTCAGCGTAAAAGGTTAAACATAGCCCTTGAGCTAATTCGCGAGCCCTCCATCCTTTTTGTTGATGAGCCCACCTCGGGGCTTTCGTCGCGCGACTCAGAAAACGTAATGGACCTACTCCGTGAGCTAACGCTCAAGGGAAAGCTCATATTTGTGGTAATTCACCAACCCTCATCGGACATCTACAAAATGTTCGATAACATGGTTATACTGGATACAGGCGGATACATGATTTACTACGGCAACCCTGTTGAAGCCGTGATGTATTTCAAACGTCTTGATATGCAGATTAACAGCGATGTTGGTGAATGCCCTGTTTGTGGTAATGTAAACCCGGAACTTATCTTCAACATCATTGAGGCACGCGTAGTTGACGAATTTGGTCGTTACACTCCCATACGCAAGGTTTCGCCCCAGAAGTGGGAGGAACAATTCCGTGAAAACATTAAGCTATCCCACATCCCCGATGAGAAAGCAGAGCCACCCAAAACCCTAAACATCCCGTCGCGGTTTAAACAGTTCCTCATCTACACCAAGCGCGACTTCATGTCCAAGGTAAGCAACACCCAGTACATTGTTCTTAACCTGCTTGAGACCCCAATTTTAGCTTTCATTCTGGCTTACGTTATTCGCTACATTGCCGACCCAAACTCTGACATTTACATCTTTTACGAGAACGAGAATATCCCCATATACCTATTTATGGCACTAATTGTAGCCCTGTTTATTGGCTTAACGGTTAGCGCCGAGGAAATTTTCCGCGACCGTAAAATACTTAAACGCGAGGCATTCCTTAACTTAAGCCGATCGAGCTACCTATTCTCCAAAATATCGCTCCTGCTTTTGCTATCGGCTATCCAAAGTGCAACTTTTGTAATTATTGCCAATAGCATTCTGGAAATCAGGGGCATGTACTTTGACTACTGGTTGGTGCTTTTCAGCACAGCTGTTTGTGCAAATCTGCTTGGCCTCAATATCTCCGCAACATTTAACTCTGCCATCACCATCTACATCGTAATCCCTCTGCTCATGATTCCCATGATGGTACTCTCGGGTGCAATGTTCAGCTTTGAGAAGCTCAACCGTTCAGTGGGAAGCTTTAACCGGGTACCACTCATTGCTGAGTTCATGATTACCAAATGGGGTTATGAGGCACTTGTTGTTCACCAGTATAAGGATAATGCCTTCCAAAAAATTTTCTACGACATCGACAAGGTAATCAATAATGCCAACTACAAAACGGTTTACTATATAGATGAGCTGGAAAAGCGCGCTACCGACCTCATTGATTTATTGCCACAAAAGGACAACCCTGAAGCACAGAAAAAGATTGCCGATAGGCTAGCTGTACTCCGAAAGGCAATAATAAATGAAACTTCCTATGAGTCGCCTTCAATAACCTTTGATAAACTCAATAAACTAACAATCAATACAATAGACGAAACAACCGTTTACGCCATATTCGACTACCTCGACAGGCTTAAGAGCCACTACTCCGATATCTATAGCACCCAGTCGCAAAAGCGCGAGCGAATGATATCATTCCTCGTAAATAATAACCGGGAACTCTACGAGGCCAAGCGTCGGGCCTACGATAACGAGAGCCTTGCCGACCTGGCAACAAAAACCTTTGAAAAGAACAAGATTGTGCAATACGGCGATGAGCTGGTTCAGCAGTACGATCCCGTTTACCGCGACCCAATCCCAAGGCATTACCTCGATTTTCGTTCACATTTCTTAGCTCCCCGCAAGCATTTTCTTGGCATGTATTTTGATACTTTCTGGTTTAACCTGGTGATCATTTGGCTTATGACCATAGTATTATATATAACCCTTTACTACGAGTCGCTAAAAAAATTGCTCGATTTTTTGGGGAAAATTAAAATTCCAACTCTAAAAAAATAAAATTTTGTATCTTTACTTTTCGAAACAGGATATTAAAATGAAAAAACTGCGTTTTATATACTACCTATCGCTGTTTGCAATACTTTCACAAGTTATTACCGCTTGCAACTCGTGTAGCAAACAAGGGGTTGATGTGACACAGGATTTATATGTTCCTGACTCAGTGATTGAGGTTGCACCGCCCCAGGTAAGCAAAGCGGTTACTGAGCAAATGATGCAAAATATTTCGTCGCCAGTTGAAACAGCGGCACTTATTAAAGGGTTAAAAATACCCTTCAATAAAAACTTTCTGGCCAGCACCAAGCAAGCCGAAAAGTTCAACACAAACTTTGAAAAAGCATTTGCCCTTGGGCTTTATGGTTGCGATTTGGGTTACCTCAACATGTATGAGAAAACCTCGTTTGTGGTCGATTACATCTCAACCATTAAGCGTTTAGCCGATGATATCCAGGTAGGTCAATTCTTTGACTTTAATACCCTAAAACGCCTGGCCACCAATAATGAAAACCTGGACTCATTAATCCTTATCTCACAACAAAGCTTCAACCGTATTGATAACTACTTGGCTGAAACAAACCGCTCAATGCTTAGCGCTGTTATTGTAGCCGGTGTTTGGGTTGAGGGGGCTTACCTTTCGAGTCGCGTGGCTCAAATTAGCAATCATCCCAGGATTAGGGAAACCATTGGAGAACAAAAAACCATTCTCAACTTCCTACTTGCCCTCCTAAAGGTTTACGATAAAGATCCCAACATGGCAAAGCTTATAACCGATTTTGAAAACATCAAAAAGATATACGATGAGGTAAAAATTACTTACGAAGTTGGAGAACCTGAAATGGTGGAGGAAAACGGAGTTTTAACCTTCAAGCAAACCGATAAGCAAATAATTCAGATGGACGATGAACTCTACCAAAGGTTGATTGTGGGTATACAGGAATTACGTAACGATTTATTAAAACTGTAAGAAATTTTCAGCTATGAAAAAGATATTATTCTCGTTATTGGTGGTGTTGATGGGTGTTACCTATTTTAACAAAGTAAATGCCCAATCGGAAGAGGAGTTGGTGCAAATCTGCACCATGGTAGCCGGCGATGCCGAATACCTAAAGGATTTCCGCATTAAGCTCGATGCTGGCGACCCTCCCCCTGTACAACGATTTCCAATTCTCCTGAAAAAGGATATCAAGTATCGCTTCACGGTTTGCAACTCCAAGGACTATGAAGGAAAGGTAATTCTGCAGCTTTTTGACAATAACAGGCAGCTGGCTACAACCTATATAGTTGCCACCGGTAAGGATTACCCATATATAGATTGGGTTTGTACCAAAACAGGAGCTTACCATTTGGTTTACTCCTTCAGGGATGGGAAAGCGGGACTGGCCGTTGGATTGCTCTCCATGGTAGGAACAATGTAAGGAATACACTATATATTCTATAAAAAAACCGCCTAAAAGGCGGTTTTTTTTGGCTTAATGGACATATTTCAGGCTGGCATAGCGTTTAACTCCAATAAATATCGAACTTTGGAGAATTTGAATGTCATGAATAAAAAATTTGTTTTTACTGTGGTTCGAAAAGGACGAAGAAAAATGGCTCAAGGAATGGTATCCAAATCTATAAATGCAACGACTGCCAACGCCAGTTTCTAGGAGGGCAGCGGATAGACAACCGGACTCTTTGGTTAGAATACACCGAAGGCAAACAAACCTACAGCCAACTGGCATTGAAATATGGTGTTTCGGTAAGAACCATTCAGCGACGGCTAGATAAAGTATTTGTATCCCAACAGTTCTATAGGCCTAAGGAAAGTATTGTTTTAATGGATACTACCTACTTTGGACGTGATTTTGGCGTCATGGTGTTTAAAGATACAGAAGGTCATCACCTGTACTGGAAGTATGTAAAGTACGAGACCATCAGTGAGTATGTTGCGGGCATAAGACACCTCGAAAACCAGGGTATAAAGGTAAAGGGCATTGTATGTGATGGGAGAAAAGGTTTATTCAAAGCATTGCAGGACTACCCCGTTCAAATGTGCCAGTACCACCAAGTGGCCATTGTAACGCGGTATATCACTAGAAAGCCTAAGGTTCAGGCATCGAGAGAGCTGAAAGAAATCGTTCATCTACTACCCCACACGGATAAGGAAAGCTTTTGGGGTGCACTTGACGAGTGGCATTCAAAATGGGAAGAGTACATAAACACAAGGGCTATTAACCCTGAAACCGGGAAAAGCCGGTATGTACACAAAAGGCTGAGGAGTGCCTACAAAAGTTTAGAGCACAATAAGCAATACCTGTTTACCTGGTACGACAACATGGAACTGGGGTTGCCCAACACTAATAATCAGCTTGAAGGGACTTTTACCGCTCTGAAAAACAAGCTTCGAAACCATAACGGGCTAAGCCGCAAACGTAAAGAAAAGTTTATAAATGAGTTTTTGAAGGCATCTGCTCTTGGAATTGTCAATAAATAAAGGCTGACGAGTGTCAGCCTTTATGACCATTCCAGTCGGTCAGGATATTCCTGACAGGTTGCTCTCCAGCAGAGCCTGTTTCTGCTTACCTGACATACAAAACTATTAATACTATTTGCTTCTTTCGAAAAACATTAAAAATAAAAAGCCTGAAAAATGTCCATTAGAACAAACTACCTAAAAAATAGCCTGAATTTTGTCCATTACGCCGTTTTTTTTTATTGACTAGTGATTTTTCTCTAAAAATGTTTCAGTATCAACATTTTATTAGCCCAAATTATTTTGTTTATTCATGGAACTTGAGTTCCACTTTTCACTTTTCACTTTTCACAATTCTTCTAACTTCCTCTAACTTCCTTTAACTTCATCATATTCTGTTTATTCCGACTCATTACTGCTTAAAATCACACATTAAACTTTTAACGGTTCACGGTTCACGTTTAACGGACTAAAACTTCCTCTAACTTCCTCTAACTACTTCATATTCCCATTCATTCCGACCCATTCCTCAAAAATCATGGCACTTGGTTTAATTTTTCTCTACCTCCAGTACAAGATCTTTTACCTTACTCCAGCGTGTACCATCCATTTTTGGACCAAGCACCTCAATAACATGTCCGGAGAGAATAGCCCCTATTTCACCACACTTAAGGAGTGAAAGGCCTTTTGATAATCCGTAAAGGAACCCTGCTGCGTACAAATCGCCAGCTCCGGTGGTGTCGATACTTGAAACTTCAATTACTCCAACCTCATAGGTTGTTTCACCTTGCTTAATGATAGAGCCATAGGCTCCCAGCTTTACAACAGCAATATCGGCCAACTTCCCAAGTTCATTCAATGCCTCAACGGGCATTTTACCCGTAAATGCTTTTGCCTCTTCCTCGTTGGCAAATACAATATCAACATAGTTTTCAACTATTTCGCGGAGGAAATCACGGTTCTCCTCAACTACATTATAGCTTGCCAAATCCAGCGAAATGCTGCAACCACTCTGCTTGGCAAGTTCCACTGCTTTCCTTACAAGACTATGGTTTTGCACCAGGTAACCCTCAATATGAAAATGGGTATACCCACTAAATAGTGAGGGGTTAAGGTCGTTAGGGGTCATTTCAATGGCTGCACCAAGGTAAACAGCAAAGGTGCGCTCGGAATCGGGGGTGATAAAGGCCAATGCCCTACCCGACTCGGCGTTGCCCTTAAGCATTATTGGTGTAATGCCGTTCTGCGTCATATCGTTAGCAAAAGCCTGGCCAAACGAGTCGTCGCCCACCTTGCCAATGAAAGCTGTACTCATGCCAAGATTTGCCAAGCCGTGAATGGTGTTAGCAGCGCTTCCGCCTGCGGCAAGGGTACGGGGGAGCCCCTCGGTCTGGGCCAGTATGCTTTGCATGCGCTCAGCATCAACTAGCTGCATGCTTCCTTTGGGTAAATTCAGCTCAAAGAGTTTTGCATCGTTTGGTAGCTGCACAAGGATATCAACCAATGCATTCCCAAGTCCAAGAAACTTTGCCATAATCTATCAGCGGTTTAATCAGATGGTAAATATACAAAAAAATAAAACCCCGATTTTCATCGGGGTTTGCTCCTCATCTAGGACTTGAACCTAGGACCCCCTGATTAACAGTCAGGTGCTCTAACCAACTGAGCTAATGAGGAGTGCTGTTCTGTTATTGCGGTGCAAAAATAATATTTTTTGAGAATACGAACCAAATTTTTTAAAAAAATTTTTATCCAAATAGCCCAATACCACTAAACTACAACATTCTGAGGGTTTTGCAAAATCCACTTTTGGATATTGTCCAGAACAATACTTGCCCGCTTGCCGATTGCCTCGTGGGTGGCGTAGGCAATGTGGGGTAGTAAAATAGTATTGGGGGCTTTGAGTAATGGGTGATCGGCCTCAATGGGTGGCTCATGCTCATATACATCAATAGCAGCCCCGGCTATCTGCCCTTTCTGAAGGGCTGTACTTAAAGCCATACAATCCACAATACTGCCCCTGGCGGTATTAATAATCACCGCCGCTGGCTTCATCAGGCTTATCAGCGACTTATTAACTAAACCCACCGTTTGTTGTGTTGCAGGTAGATGGAGCGATAAAATATCGGAGTCTCTGAACAGCTCTTCAAGCTCTACAAAGGAAACTCCGGGAGTGGGCTTGGGTGAACGGGTATGAGCTATAACTTTACATCCGTAAGCTAATGCCAGGTTAGCCACTCGCTGACCAATTGCACCAAACCCAAGTATTCCGAATGTTTTGCCAGCCAGTTCGCCACCTAAGAAACCACTACGGGTGCCCCCGCTACGGGTTGCAGCATCAAAATGAACAATATTGCGGAGCAATGAAACCGCTAGGGCTAACGTTAACTCAGCCACTGCTGTTGTACTATATCCTGCAGCATTACACACGTTAATTGAGTGTTCCCTACAGTAATCGAGCGGAACATGGTCGACCCCGGTAAATGCTACCGAAATTAGCTTAAGCGAGGGGCACGACTGTAGGGTTGATGCTGCAATGGGGTGGTTTGAGATAACAAGCACTTCAGCACCTTGAATGCGCTGCTGCAAATCGGACTGTGAGGCTGGAACGGTATCGAAATACACCACTTCATAGCCATATTTAAGCATTTCTGCTGCAAACGTGTCTGCCGTTGTCCTGTTAAGCCCTATGGGCTCAGCAAATACTATTCTTTTACTCATTGCTAAACTTTTTTATCAATACTGCTGGTAATGAATACAAACTAGGTGCTCAGAAGGAACCGCCATGGTACCTTTGACCAGTATGGCCCGGCATAGTCAATTCCAATGCGGGGCGTGGTTATGAAACTAGGTGCAACTCCGGTATCCTCTAGCCAAAGGCGATTTGAGGTCACCAAATCCTCACCATAAAAGGATTTGTCAATGGCAAGCAAGCGGGTAAGCTTTCCTGGGCCATCGGCTCCTGTTACCCCCCTTACAAGTACGGCCTGTGGATTGTTTTCAACCGAGGTAACCACATTGAACATCCAGTACATCCCGTAGATAAGGTAAACGTAAACCAGCCCACCCCGTGCGAACATCACCCTGTTACGCTCGGTCATGCCCTTGCTGGCATGGCACCCCAAATCATCGGTTCCGCGGTAGGCCTCAACCTCGGTGATGGTTACCCGTAACTCGTCGCCACTTTCGAATTTTCGAACCAGTGTTTTGCCCAGCAGGTCAGGGGCCACCTCAAGAACATCGCGCTGGTAGAACTGACTATCGAGCCGCATAATCTTCTTTCTTTACTATTGGAAAACTATGCCCAAAAAGGAAAAACGCACTGAAGACCGCTACAAATGATATGCCTGTATGGGTAAGCATGGTATCCTCAAAAAGCATCGAAATCAGAACCATTATCCAAAAATAGAGTACTGGCATTGCCTTTAGATTCGACGAAAATAAAAAGGGTAGAGCTAGCGAGAGCAGGAAAACTGCTAACCCGATAATTCCTGCCGAAGCCCAAATTGTTAAGTACTGATTGTGAGGCATAAACCGGTAGCTCTGTGGTAAATCAACCTTATAAATATCATAGAATTGGTTCATGGCAGTAGGCAAATCGCCGTAACCAACACCAAGTATAGGGCTCCCCTTAATAACGTGCCATGCCGCACGGGCATAAATCAAACGGCGAAGAACAGAACCTCCTGTTAGTGTGCCTGATTGCCTGAACTTATTAAGTTCATAGAAAAACTCGTAGAGTCGGCTCTCAAAACCTGTTGCCTTCTTTTTGAAAATTGTATTTGTATACCCAAGTTCAACTAAAGCAATATCGGCCGAATCGAGGTGACTTAATCCGACAGAGTCCTTTGTAAGCCCTGCCGATGTTAAGTAGCGTATTAAGGTGCTCCTTAAGGGTTGGCCCTTTTTATCGGTTCCATCGTACAATAGATTGCTCCGTTCAGGCCACTCGTTCCGTAGTTCATCTTCGCAAATGTTGATATTTACAAGATACCCATTCTCCGTTTCCTTGGATAACACATCGTGTTGGTAAGGATTTCCATTTACTGTAGTAGTTTTTGGGCTATTTTCCGGGCTAAGCCTAATGGTATTCATGCTATCATACTTGTGCAATAAGTACGATAACATAAGAAAAATCAATGTTGATAAACCAGTAATAGTAACAAAGCGAGCAACAGAGCCAAGCCCAAACAGATACTTTATAGCAATTAGCACTATCAAAAGAACTAGCATTAAAATGCCGGTAAACGAAGCCAAGAGAAAGAGGAAAAACAGAAACCATAACAAAACAAAGAGATGAAGCAGTATGGCAAGGGTTTTCGTTGGCGGTTGATGTACAATAAAGTAAACCATGATTGCAAGGGCAAGATTTACCATCAGTGCAAGCCTAATATGCGATATGAACGGCGATATTTTTCTAATATCGGCTGTATCGCCGGTAAGGTAATTGTAGGTACCTAGTATTGTAACTATTAAAGTGGAAAGAATAAAAAGCCAGAGTAAAAACCTAAACTCCTTACCGGTTAATTCCTGGGAAGCAGCAATAATTGGTGGTATCAGTAGAACAGGCAGCCAAAGGCGGATAATCTCAAAGCCTAAACGATGATTACTGGAAAGCAATCCGCTAAGCAGGATAGGTAAATACATTGCCATGAAGACCAAAACCATTGGTTGGGACTTCAGCCGTTGTAGCTTTATTGCCCAGTTGCCGCTCAAAAGAAAGTTAACAACCAACGTAATTGTTCCAATGCTTAAACCAATAATTGAGGAGGGTAAACTGGACAGAATTACCGCAAGAGCGGCAAGATATACTTTCTGATGGAAATGCTCACCAAACATCAACTCAGCAAATTTTTACAAATATAGTTATTTGGAAGGTAGCCAACTGGTCAAAAGCAATTGGTTATTGATTAAACGAATATGAAAATGTATTTACCCCCTTAAAGCTATGTAAATCTAATATATCAGCCTAATCTGCATTCTATTGAATTTACTCTCAACTTGTCATCCTGAGCAGCCTGTCCCGCCCTAGCGGTGAGCGAAGGATCTCATTTTTAGTGTGCAGTGTGCAGTGTGCAGTGTACAGTGTATGGGGGTGGTTAGTGGTTGGTGTTTGGTTTTTAGTGTTTAGTGTAGGTTAATATAACCAGTGTAAATCTAGAAAATCAGCATAATCTGCGTTCTATTAATCTAACTATCAAACATCAACTAAAAACTACTCACACTAAGTCCTATTGGGTTAAGGAGCCCTATTCAAGGGCAAGGGGGTATATGTTATTTTTTGCATAAATATCTACAAGAATAAAATTCGCATTTTTATGTTAAAATATCACCAAGAATTTGATATCGTATTAAATGTTAGTAACTTAAAAGCCTTCCTTATATCATTTTTGTATGAAAGCAAATAATGCACTATCCTGGAAAATCCTGATTTTACTGCTGTTGAACTGGTTAGCAATTTCGGGGTTTGCACAAAAAGGAATTCCTTTTATTACCAACTTCACGCTCCCGGTGAGCATGAGCACTGATAACTATCAGGTTGTTCAGGGTGATAACAATATGATATATGTTCTTAACCAGAACGGCATTTTCAGTTTCGATGGGTACAACTGGGAACACCTGCCAGTTGGTGGGCAACCCATGGCAATTACTTATTTAGATAAACTATTTGTAGGTGGCGATAAGGTTCTGGGTTACTTTAAGAAAAATTTGAATGGAATAAATGTTTTTGTTCCCATAGAGCAGAATAGAACTGAATTGTTTTACCTTTTTCATCACTTTAACAATATTCTTTACGCTGCCGGCGTTGATGGCATTTATAAAATTCGAAGAGTTGAACCTTACAGGGTTGAAAATTACTATACCGAGAGGGATAGTACCCAAATCATTACCGATATGTTTAGTGTGGGTGAACAATTATTCATTGTAAAAAACAAATCGGCTTTTTTTAGGGTTTACAAACAGGATGCAACACAAATAAATACTTCAGTTCTGGGGAATAGCGAGATACTGTTCTCATTTAAACATAACAATGAACAAATTATTGGAACAAGTTCCAATAGAGTTTTCAAATTTGACGGAAAAACATTCTCGCCAATCATTTTAAAAGACCAGAATTACATTGATGCCAGCTACTTAACAAGCGGTATCTCATTTGATGATAAGTCAATTGCATTATCCACATTAATTGGCGGATGTGTAATTGTAAATACCATTACCGGCGAAACAAGCCATATCATTAACTACTCCAGCGGTTTACCCGATGATGAAGTTAACGCAATGGGTAAGGACAGCAACGGAGGACTTTGGTTAGTACATGGAATGGGAATTTCCAGGGTTGATTTATCTGTCCCTATTTCGTCGTACCACCACATTTCGGGATTGCAGGGAAATATTCTATCTACAGTAAAGTTTAATGGTTCATTATACGTGGGAACCAGCGATGGGCTATATAGGTTAACTGAAGTACAGAATTACTCTACCAAAACCATTCAGTTCACTACCCAAAAACCCGTTGTAAAAAAAGTAAAACAAGCTGTTCAGCCGCAACCCCCTCAGGAACCTGAAAAAGACCAACAGACAGCTGCAAAGAAAAAAGGCTTATTTGCCAGAATCTTTGGTGGGGAACGAGCAGAGCAAATGCCAATGGAACCTAGCCAAATCCATACCAATGAAATTGAAACAGAGCAAATAGAATACGAAAAAAAAGTAATCAAAAAGAAAGAGCGCTTGTTGCTCTCAAGCAACTTTATTTACCAGAAAATTAGTGGAATAAGTGGTAAAATTAGCGCGCTTCAGACCTGGAACAATAATCTTTTAATAGCGTCGAGCACCGGATTATACTATATCGGCATTGCTGATCCAAAGCCCATTATTCCCAGCCAATATATTTTTAGCATCAATCCAAGTGTTTTCGACAAAAATGTCCTATACATTGGTTCGTGGGGAACACTTTACCGAATTAAATACGAAGGAGGCAATTTAAACCCAAGGGCGGTATTAAAACTTAACAACGAAAAAATTACATCGGTTTCGGAGATAACCGAATCGGAAATAGTATTTACAACCGATTATAAAGTGTACAAAGCAACTAATATTAACTCAGGTAACCCCAAACTGATTCCCATTTCCGAAGGTAAATACTCGGTTGTATCGCCTGTTGTACGAAAGTTAGGTGCTGAATACCTGATTATTACCCCTACTTGGGTATTTAAGTTTTACCATACTGCCGATAGCATTGGTGCACATCCCGAATATGCCCAACAAACCAATTACAAGGCATTCTACTCTAGCCCCGAGCAAACCTGGTTAAGAGCCGGACAGATATGGTACCCCTTCCCAAAAACGGAACAGAATCAAAGGATTGCAAAGTACATAGGACTGCTTGACCGGGTTAACTCTATAAGCTATGCCGATAGCAACGAGGTTTGGGTGGTAAATGGTTTTAGCCAGCTATACAAAATCTACCCAACCAAGCAAAACGATACCCTTAAAGCGGTTAACCTTTTCGTAAAACAGGTTTTGGATAAATCCGGGAATAATCTTAACACCAATTACGTTGAGCTGGAAGCTAACAACAACGCATTTAAGATTAAGCTGGGTGCACCCTTCTACCTGAAGGAGAAAGGCGTGGAATACCAGTTCAAGCTTAAAGGGCTTATGTCCGAGTGGTCCGACTGGGGTAATGTTCCGGAAAAAGACTTCCCATACTTCCCTCCGGGAAACCACGTCCTGCAGATTCGTGCCCGCGACGCCATGAATAATATCAGCGATATTAAGGAGTACTCGTTTAGCGTTACCCCTCCAATCTACCAAACAATTTGGTTTTACTCACTGGTTGCAGCCATTGCTGTTACCCTTATTGTAGTAATTATTAGAGCTAGGGAGAAAAACCTCATCAAGGAAAAACAAATCCTTGAACAAAAGGTAAAGGAAAGGACAAAAACCATTGAGGAGCAAAAGAACGCCATTGAGAAACAGCGCGATGAGCTTAAAGTGTTGAACCAGGAAATTCTTCAGCAGAAGGAGGAAATTGAAGCGCAACGCGATGAAATAACATCGCAACGTGACCAAATAATATCGCAGAACCAGGATATCATTAAGAGTATTTCGTATGCCCGACGAATACAAACAGCCGTAATGCCAAGTAAGGAAGTTGCCGACATGATACTTAAGGATTACTTTATTTTACTTAAACCCCGCGATATTGTTAGTGGCGATTTCTACTGGATGACCCAGAAGGGGAGCAAAATAATTGTAGCCGCTGCCGATTGTACCGGGCATGGAGTACCCGGCGCATTTATGAGCTTGCTGGGAATTACCCTCCTTACCGAGATTGTTAAAAACACCAACGATGTTCGCCCTCACATTCTGCTGAATGAGTTAAGAACCAATATCAAAAAAGCCCTAGCGCAGGTGGGCAAGGAAAACGAAACAAAAGATGGAATGGACGTTGCCCTAAGCGTAATTGATTACGATACTAGCACCCTCCTGTTTGCCGGTGCGTACAATCCGCTCTACCTGATTAGAGACAGAAAATTGATTGAGTACAAGGGTGATAAAATGCCTGTTGGAGTACATATAAACGAGGTAGAATCATTTACCCTTCATGAGATTGAGATAAAAAAGAACGATTGCATATACATGTTCTCCGATGGATATGTTGACCAGTTTGGCGGGCCCGATAACCGCAAGTTTATGTCAAAGAACTTCAAGGAACTTTTGCTTAGTATTTCCGAAAAGGATATGTCAGAGCAAAAAACAATTCTTGACGATACCATTGACCAATGGATTGGCCCCCACGACCAACTCGACGATATTCTGGTAATGGGAATACGGCTATAGAACCCGGAACAGGGCTGGTTCATTGTTACAGCTACCCGCCCGCACGGAATTACAATAAACACCTTTATATTAAACCCCTTTAAACCGTGTAAAGCTAACAAATCAGCGTAATCTGCGTTCCCTTGAATTTTCTCTCAACTTGTCATCCTGAGTGGCCTGTCCCGCCCTAGCGGAGAGCGAAGGATCTCATTTTTAGTGTGCAGTGTACAGTGTACAGGGGTGGTTGGTGTTTGGTGTTTAGTGTTTGGTTTTTAGTGTTTAGTATTTGGTTAATATTACCTGTGTAAATCTAGAAAATCAGCGTAATCTGTGTTCTATTAAGCTCACTATCAATCATCAACGAACAACTTCAGGTGTTAAGTAGAGTAGTATAAAAAAAATAAAAAGTTCATTTGATGATTAGTGAAAATATTATATTTTTGAATAAACCTTACAAAAAGTACGGTTATACACCCAAAATAGATGTATATAATTACTTTTGGTACGGTTATAAACGAGTTGTAGCCAATGCATAAAACGACCAACAGCCTAATAACGAGATAATTTTAAAAATAAGATTGATATGTACTATTTGAAATGTAGTAATTGTGGACACTTTAACGAGGTCAAAACAGAGTATTTAGTTTTTTGTGCAAACTGTAATAAAAAACTTGATAACAGTTATTCGGAATGGACTAAACGTAATTCCGACAAGTCATTTGATGATTATAAACAGTTGATTTGTACGACAGAGAAAACAGATTTATCGAAAGATAAACCAAAATCCAAGAAAATTAAAGGACTAAAATATTGGATTGGATTTACTGTTGCATTTGCAATCTTTTATGCTATTGGACAAATCGGAGGAGAAAAACTTGCTGGATTATTTCGGAAACCTGCATTTGATAAGGCATTAATGGAAACGGCAAGCGAGATTAATAAATCTTGCCCCATAATGATAGATAATGCAACAAGATTGGATAATGCGATGGCAATGCCTGATAATGTATTTCAATATAATTACACATTGGTAAGCATGATTAAAGATTCGATTAATATTGACGAATTAAAAGGTTATCTTGAGCCGACAATTACAAATTTTGTTAAGACTAATCCTGATATGAAGGCAATGCGTGATAACAAGGTAACTGTAAATTATTATTATAAGGACAAAATGGGAGTGTATTTATTTACAATATCTGTAAAACCAGAACAATATGAATGATTGATAATTAATGCACTGGCTACAACACGCGGTCATAAAACATGCCGGTTTCAGTGGGTTTTCGAGCGTTTCGTCCCGCCTCATGGGTTTGTCACGGGGGATACGGACGCAACCTTGCAATCCGGCACGTTTCATACCGCCAACCGTTGTGCACAATTATAGAGATCAATGCCGACATGAAAAATTGAACTTTCAAATAATTTTACATAATGAGTAAGGAGAATGAAATAAAAGATTTTTTAACGGCTGATTCCTCATCGGTAAAGAAAAAACCAGAAGAGTTATTATCCGTTCCTTCTAGTCCATTCCTAAATATCAAACGTGACTTAAATGAAGAAGATTTAAAAAGTCCCGCAGTACAGAGATTGCTATTAAGTGAAAACGACAAGCTTGAACATCAGGTTCATAGATTGGAAATTTTTGAAGAGAAGTTCCATTCACTTGATAAGGAATGTGCTGTGCTAAAAGAAAAGGTAAGTCAAAATACTGCATTTGAGATTATTTTTACAACATGTATTGCGATTGGCTCTGCACTATGTGGAATCTCAAGTTTGTATTGGTCTCAAAAAGGATATATTCTTCTATTAATTGGTTTAGGACTTACATTGGGTGGTATTTTAGCTAAAATTGTTAAAAAATGAAAATTCAAATTCATTCATTTATAGACAAGGGAAATATTAATTCTGAACGGATTGCTTTGAGAGCTTCTGCAGATTGTAATCTTAAATTCTTTTGTATACACTTAACTTACGAATTAAGTTCAGGTGGCTTCTATAATCAACCTAAACATACTTATTGGTTTCCACCTCAGGATATAAAATCCGGAGATTGGATTGTTATTTACACTGGACATGGTAAATCTTCTAGTAAGAAAAATGAGGACGGTTCAACTTCATATTTTTACTATTGGGGATTAGATAATATTATATTTAATAAACCTGAAGATACGATTGTACTTGCAGAATTAAATACATGGCAAACTAAGAATAATAGATAACTGTACACAACATGCTGGCATAAAACATAGTGGTTTCAGTGTAGTTTGCAAGCTCGTCTCCCGTTGCCAAGGTCAGTAACGGGGGATAGGTTCGCAGCCACGCAATACGCTAGGTTTCATACACATAACCGTTAGGAACCATTCTGAAGAAATTATGATGTATGGATAAAAAAACAACACTTGATATACTTTATCAAGAAAGAAACAGATTAAATCAAAAATATAGTACTCATGGATGGAATTTGTGGGCTGCAATAGGTGCATTATCTGCTCTAACATGGACATTCTTATCTCAAATTGAAACAAAATCATTTGCAACTAAAGAAGTTATTTCTGTTTTTATTATTTGTTTTTGTCTCTATTATTTATTTTATATTTCATACTCCTTAATCAAACCTAATCAATTTTCAAAAGAACTAATAACTAAAAGATATTACTATTTCGACAAAGACTTTTCAAATATCAAGTTTAGTATAATCTCTCATATAATTTTATTTAGTTTTTTTATTTACTCTAATTGGAGTTTAGGTTATTTGAGTGGAATATTCTCTATAGTTTTTATTGTTTTAAACATTGGAATTATTGTTTATCTAGTATTATTATTATTTTTAAGTATTATCAATATTCCTATACCAAAGGATACAAACCCTTCCTTTAAATTTACAACAATACTAATTCTTAGACTTTTAATTATTGGAATTATCTTAATAATAATTGGTTTAATAATTAATATTAGAAGTAAAGATTTAATTTCTTCAATTAAATTTGGCTTTATAATTTTCGGATTTTATTATTTAATTATTTTATTAAATAATATGTTAAGACCGAATAAAATATTAGACAAAATTGATGAACTTGTTGAATGTGCACTTTTCGAAAAGAAAACAAATGAAAATATTTTAAATGAACTTGAAATTTTAATACTAGGATTAGAATTAAGAGCATATTTCGAAACAACACTAATAAATTATTTCAATGCTATTGATAAATTTGAGAAACATTGTGAGCTTCTAAATGAAGACATTGATGAATTCAAAACTGCTGAAAAAGATTTATCAACAATTATTGGTGCTATAAATATTGACAATAAAATAGAAGAGATTTTAAAAAAAGTTGATGTTTTAGGCAATGATATAGATGATATTGAAAAATATAGCAAAAGGATATTAAACAAAATCGCTACTATTATTTTTTATAAAAACACAAAAGATGATATAGTGAAAATTATTGAGTCGGTTAGATTGAGATTTAACGAAAGTAAAGAAAAATATAACATTACAAAGAATAAAGTTTTGTCAATGTTAGAAAACTATAGGAATCTTAAAAGATAAAAAACGGTGCCTATCAGGCTGTTCCTTTCACTGGGGCTTATGACGCAGATGCAGAATATTTATTACATTTAACTAACTTTTTAACGGCGGATAACGCCGCTGGCGGTTAACTCCCCAGCAGTTTAAACCGCCGACCGTTACACAATAAAATTAACCTAACACCTCTGTTCACTACATTCTAATAAAGCTATTCTTTTGTGAGCTCTAAACTGGGTCAGGGTAATCACATCATGACAAAGTATGGAAGTTTCTTAATCCCGTCATTTTTACAGTCAACTATCAACAAACAAATATCAACTACCTTCAACGCAATGAAGTGTAAGCTTGAAGAACCAGGGATGTTGGTTAGCAAGAAGAAATTGTGCCTCATTTAAAGTAAACCCATCCTCCCAATTAGGTTTTACAGAATAGAATGAATAAATTCGCGTATCCAAGCGATACGAAATGGAACAGAAAAAGAAAGAGGAGAAAAGCGCACTTATAGTAAATCCGGGCATTGAACAGCCACCCATGGTGAATGAGGATGCCATTAAACGTTTCAAGGCTAAAAAGCGAAAGCTGCTGAGCGCTGAGGAGTATATGGATGGTATAAAGAATGGTAATATTCCCATACTCAGCCAGGCCATTACCCTTATTGAGAGTTCGCTTCCGCAGCATCAGGAGCTGGCAAGGGAACTGGTTGAGCAATGCCTCCCCCTTTCGGGTCGTTCGGTTAGGATTGGTATAACCGGTGTTCCCGGAGTTGGTAAAAGCACTTTCATTGAGGCGCTGGGAAGCACCATAACCGCTCAGGGACACAAGCTGGCCGTGCTGGCCGTTGACCCAAGCAGCGAGCGGAGCAAGGGAAGCATACTTGGCGATAAAACCCGCATGGAGTCCCTTAGCGCCGATCCCAATGCATTCATCAGGCCTTCGCCCTCGGCGGGTTCACTGGGCGGGGTTGCCCGCAAAACGCGCGAGACCATTATTCTTTGCGAAGCTGCCGGTTTCGATACTATATTTATCGAAACGGTTGGTGTTGGGCAAAGCGAGGTGGCGGTTCATTCCATGGTCGATTTCTTTCTGCTGCTTATGCTCGCCGGTGCCGGCGATGAACTCCAGGGAATTAAGCGCGGCATAATGGAAATGGCCGATATGATTGCCATTACCAAAGCCGATGGAAGCAACATCCAAAAGGCAAAACTTGCTCAGGCCGAGTACCAGAACGCCCTACACCTTTTCCCTGCCACGGAATCGGGATGGGTACCCCAAGCGGTTACATGCTCATCGGTTAACAAAACAGGTATATTGGAGATTTGGAGTACCATAAACCAGTACATGGCATTTACCAAGGCAAATGGCTACTTTAGCCACAGGCGAAGCCAGCAGGCAAAGTACTGGATGTACGAAACCATAAACGAGGAGCTGAAAAACCGTTTTTACCACAGCACACAGGTGAGTACCATGATTAAATGGATTGAGCACGAGGTTACTCATAACAAGCTTAGCTCATTTGCGGCCGCACAAAAACTAATCGATGTGTATTTTGAACAGAATGGTAATAAGTAGAATTCTATGACCTTTGATGAGATAAAACAACGTTTAAAGCACTACACGGTTGGCATTGCCGGTGCAGGTGGACTTGGCAGTAATGTAGCCATGCACCTCACGCGGGTTGGCATTGGAAAGCTGGTAGTTGCCGACTTTGATGTAGTTCAGGAAAGCAACCTGAACAGGCAGTTCTACTTCAGGCACCAGCTTGGCGCCAAAAAGGTTGAGGCGCTAAAAACAAACCTTTTAGCCATAAACCCGGAACTTAACATAGTAATACACAGTATTAAACTCGATGCCCTAAGCATCAAGGAAATTTTTAGTGATGTTGATATTATGGTTGAGGCCTTTGACAGGGCCGAAATGAAAGAGGTAATTGCCGAGGTTTTCCAAACCGAATACCCCAACATTCCCCTGGTAATGGGCAATGGTATGGCCGGTTGGGGTAAATCGAACGAAATGCGGGTTAACCGGTTTGGCAACCTTTACATCTGCGGCGATGGAGTATCGGAGATTGCCGATGAACTACCTCCCCTCTCGCCCAGGGTGGGTATCTGTGCAGCCATGCAGGCCAACGTGGTTTTGGAATTGCTGTTGGGTAGCAAGTAGTATAAGTCAAGTCCTGCAGCTTCATAAAGAAGCGATAGCCTTTTAATACAAAATCTGTTTGAAGCAAAATCAATTTATACTATATCTTTGCATCAAAAGTAAAAATCAAACTTCATGTTTTCAGGAATAGTTGAGGAACCGGCAAAAGTGGTTGCGTTGGAGCGGGAAAAGGAGAACCTGCATATCACCCTAACCTGCTCGTTTGTAAATGATTTAAAGATTGACCAGAGCGTTTCGCACAATGGCGTTTGTTTAACTGTAGTGAAAAAGGACAACGCTACTTACACTGTTACCGCCATTAAGGAAACCCTTGAGAAATCGAACCTGGGGCAACTCAAGGTAGGCGATAAGGTTAACGTGGAACGCAGCATGAAAATCGATAGCCTGCTCGATGGGCATATGGTACAAGGCCATGTTGACCAAACTGCCGTTTGCACCGATGTTCAGGAAGCCGATGGTAGCTGGTACTACACCTTTGAGTACGACCCCTCCAAGGGGAATATTACCGTTGAAAAGGGTTCAATTGCCGTAAACGGCGTAAGCTTAACGGTGGTTAACTCCCGTGAGAACTCGTTTCAGGTGGCTATAATCCCCTATACATACGAGCATACCAACTTTCATGAAATTAAGAAAGGAACCGTTGTAAACCTGGAGTTCGATATTGTTGGTAAATACATCACCAAAATACTTAAGCAGTACCTGGAATCGGGCCAGCTTAACAGGCTTACCGGCAAGTAAAACAAATGACGGTTAAAAAAATCTTTGAATCGCCACGCTCCCTCTCGTTAACTATTGCATCTATAGTTAGCGTACTGGCTGCAGTATGTTTTCTGTTTATCGTCAACTTTACGCAGGGGCAACAGCTGCTTAAGCTTGTTGCCTTTACGCTTTCTGTTTTTACAATAACCTTTCTGAGTAGCCTTTTACTGGTCAACCTTTTTGTATCAAAAAGGATTAAGCCTCTATACAAGGCTTTATACAGCATTGATAAGGCCAACGCCGACCTTGTTGACGAGCTTGACCAGAACAACCTGTTACAGCGGCTCGAATACGACTTAAGGGTATGGGCCGAAGCAAAAACTGACGAAATAGACCGGTTAAAGCAGATGGAGCGTTACCGTAAGGAGTTCCTGGGAAACGTATCGCACGAGCTTAAAACGCCTATTTTTAATATTCAGGGATATGTGCTCACCCTGCTGGATGGCGGACTGGAGGACCCAAGTATTAATCGGCGTTACCTGGAACGTACCGAGAAAAGCATAAACCGCCTAATTGGTATTGTTGAGGATCTGGAGCTAATCACAAAGCTCGAGGCTGGTGAGCTGCAGCTCAACCTGGAACGCTTCAACATTATAAGCCTGATTGAGGAAACATTTGAGGCCCTTGAGGAAAGGGCAAAGCAGAAAAATATCACCCTGAAACTTGACAAGGAGTTTGGCAAGCCTGTTTGGGTTTATGCCGATAAAAAAAGAATCTCGCAGGTACTTTATAATCTTATTATCAACTCCATTTTTTATGGGAAGGAAGACGGGGTAACCACTGTATCGGTTTCCGATATTGGAACAAGGGTACAGGTTGAAGTAAACGATAATGGTATTGGGATTGACCAGAAGGATTTACCCCGAATATTTGAACGCTTTTACAGGGTTGATAAAAGCCGTTCGCGCGACCAGGGTGGAACCGGGCTTGGCCTTGCCATTGTAAAGCATATCATTGAAGGGCACAAGCAGGTTATTGGTGTGCGCAGTAGCCTAAACCAGGGAACAACCTTTAGCTTTACGCTCGATAAACCTAAAAAATAGGCAGCACCAAGCTGCGTTTTAGTACTCAATGATTTGTTTCCGCCTATCGAGCGAGGGGTAAAGCTCGTATCGCAAAGCCTGATAGTCGATTAGTTGACCCTCTGAGTTATAAACCGATATAAACTTAAGCATGCCCTTATCGTTGTACTCAAGGGTTGTTCGGCTTAGTAGTTTCCCCGCAGAATCGAACTCCTCCACCGCTGAGCGCAGGTTCTTCTTGTTATACTCGTATTTAAAGCTTTTAGCTTCCTTACGGCCGTCGGCAAAGGTTTTTGTAATAGTTTCAGCCACCTTCCTGCCCAAGGTGTCGTAAGTGGGTTTACAACTTAAATTCACTATGGAGTCAACCGGAATATAGCCCTTTGATACTTTAACCTGACGTAGTATTTCGGTTCCGTAGTTGTCATAAACCGACTTGGTTCGGTAAACCCGCTTCCCTTTGCTGTTGTGGGCATCAACCTGAATAGGTAGTCTGTTTTGGTACTTAAAGCTAAGTGTAACGTAATGAACTGTATCGCCAGGGTTTACCAGGTAAACCTTTTGGGTAGCTACTAGCGAATCGGGTGTATAGGTGAAAAGGCTGTACCTGAAAAGCTTTTCGCTAGCAAATTCATCGGTTCTAACAATTTGTTTCCCCTCATAGGTGTGCCAAATGTAGCGATACACCCCCTGGGTTTCATAATCGCGGAAAAGAATTGTATGGACTCTATCGAGCGAATCCTTAATCTCCTGCTTAATGGCCCGGCTATTAATTGTTCGTTTTCCGTCCTTTATCTCATAGCGGCTGGTTACAATCACACGCCTTACATTCTGCGGTGGACGGTTTTGAGCCTCGGCATTTACAAGGCAAAGCATCAGTAACAGAACAACTAAAGGGGTAACTTTTAGCCTCATAGCAATCAGTTTTTATGTTGCAATTTAACGAAATTTTCCCTGAAAGGTTTTACGCTAAAACTGTTTTGAAAATTATGAGCAGTAAACTACCTATTTGTTACATTTGCAAAAATGTTTGACTAGATGCATGAAGATTTAAGACAACTTGTTGAGCAAGCCTGGGATAACAGGGAACTTCTTAACCAGAAAGAGTACATTCAGGGTATCGAGGCTGTTATTGACTTACTCGATAAGGGGCAAATCCGTGTAGCACAACCCATTGAAAAGGGTTGGCAGGTAAATGAATGGGTCAAGAAAGCGGTACTGATGTACTTTCCCGTACGGAAACTTGAGGTTATGGAGGCAGGGATTCTGCAATTCTACGATAAAATACCCCTTAAACGGGATTTTGCTGCGATTGGTGTACGCGCTGTACCGCATGCCGTAGCCCGCTATGGCAGTTACCTTGCCAAGGGTGTAGTGCTGATGCCCTCGTACGTTAACATTGGGGCATATGTTGATGAAGGGACCATGGTGGATACATGGGCCACCGTGGGCTCCTGCGCTCAAATTGGGAAAGGTGTCCACCTTAGCGGTGGCGTTGGAATTGGCGGGGTTCTTGAACCCGTTCAGGCTGCACCCGTAATAGTTGAGGATGGCTGCTTTATTGGTTCGCGTTGTATCATAGTTGAGGGGGTGCACATTGGCCGGGAAGCTGTACTTGGCGCCAATGTTGTGATAACTCAATCAACAAAAATAATTGATGTGTCGGGCCCTGAGCCTGTTGAATACCGCGGATATGTTCCGGAACGCTCAGTAGTTATACCGGGATCATACACAAAAAAATTCCCAGCCGGCGATTATCAGGTTTCGTGCGCATTAATTATTGGTAAACGCAAGGAATCTACTGACCTAAAAACCTCGCTCAACAACGCCCTCAGGGATTTTGGGGTGAGTGTTTAACACGAGTACCGTGAGTTGCGCTACATGCAAAGAAATTGCTAGAAACATTTTCGTATAAAGAAATTTCGGAAACTTAAATTGATTGACAATTGAAAGGATTTAATAAGGCTTAAGACTAGGAAAAGTTAATAACTTTGTCCTATGAGCCTTGTAAAATATAGTAAAATCAGTGATTATAAAATTAAAAAAGTTCTTCGACATTTTTGCGCCGATGTTGATGCCACAAAAACCGCATACCTATTAGGCATTAACCGGAATACGATAAATCGGCTATACAAGATATTTCGGGAAGCCATATATCGTTCAAGGATTGAGACCCTTCAGGCGATACTGCTCACGAAAGAATTAGAATTTGATGAGGCCTACTTCGGATCTAAGCGCATTCGAGGCAAAGTGGGTATTCATAAAAGGGGGCGGGGAACCTGGAAGCGTCCAGTTTTTGGTGTATTCGAACGCAACGGAGAGGTGTACACCGAACTCATTCCCGACAGCAGCCGCAAATCGCTTCAACAGGTAATCCTCAAACGTGTAAGCCCCGATGCGGTGGTTTACTCCGATGGCTGGAGGGGGTATGATGGGCTGGTTGACGTAGGCTATAGCAAGCACTTCAGGGTCAATAAGTCCAAGCATTTCTCTGACGGGAAAGGCGTTCACATCAATGGCATTGAATCTTTCTGGAGTTTCACCAAAAGGCGATTGTCCAAGTTCAACGGAGTGAAAGCCCACTTTGACCTCCACCTAAAGGAGTGCGAATGGCGATGGAAAAAGTCGGAAGAACAGATGTTCAAAGAACTAGTGCTTTTGTTGAAACGTGAATAACTCAAAAAACGAGTTATTTCCCGTTCCAACAAAACATCATTATCATAATGTTGAAAAATATTTCATAGTCTAGAGCCTTAATAAATTCAAACTTTTAAAGCATGAGAATGATATCCATAAATTATAAACCACTAAAATAACAATGAAATGAAAGGCAGTAAATTAGTTCACTTTTCTTTATTTATCCTTGCAATATTTGTTGTATCAGTTATTTTTACAATCATTGACAACGGCACATATACTTCAGCATTTGAAGCTGGAAAAGCAACTGGACAAACCATGAGACATTTCCTGAAGATTTCATTCACATTGGGCTTAATAGTTTTAATGTATAGACTTTTCAAAAAGAATGCTCACAAATGATTATTCATCGAGAATAAAAACATTGTAACTTATCGAAACGGAAAGTGTTAATTGTTTTTAGAAAGCCAATAGAATTATTACGGACTTTCAGATAAAATGAATGCACGAAAGCACATCAATTGCTAATTTCCATTGGGGTAAGCAGTTAGATAAGTTTGTTTTTTGTATATTTGGCTTTATCTTTACCGTACGACCACAGTGCTGCTCCGAACTCCCCAACGTATCTTAGCAGCAAAACGTTTATATGAATGAGTCGAAATGAGTAGGAATAGTATAATTTGAATGAAGTTGATTACGTTAAATCTTAACTGGGATTTTAATTTTTAAGAAAATTAGTCAGTGAAAAAAGTTGTTTAGATGTTTTCAGTATTTCCGTTGACCAATCTCAGTTTAACAAATCTTAAATGTACTAATTCCGCCTTACCTGAAAGCAGTTTCTTTTAAGTGAAGAAAAGTATTACCTTTGTCGGTTAATTATCATGTAAATACAGTTTTGATGGCAGATATTGATTTTCTTAAGAAAATGGCGGCACAGGTTCGCCGCGATGTTATCCGTATGGTTCATAAACCTGCAAGCGGTCACCCCGGAGGTTCGCTTGGCTGCGCCGATTTCTTTACCGCACTCTACTTTGAGGTGATGAACATCAATCCAAAAAACTTTACCATGGATGGTACCGGTGAGGATGTTTTCTTTTTGTCGAATGGTCACCTATCGGCTGCGTGGTACAGCGTGCTTGCCCGCCGTGGATTTTTTGAGGTTTCAGAGCTATCAACATTCCGATTAATCAACTCACGTTTACAGGGCCACCCCACCACTGCTGAACACTTACCCGGAATTCGCGTGGCTTCGGGATCGTTGGGGCAAGGCCTTTCGGTTGCATGCGGTGCTGCTCTGGCAAAAAAGCTTAATGGCGATAAAAATCTGGTTTACACCCTGCACGGCGATGGCGAGCTGCAGGAGGGTCAGATTTGGGAAGCAGCCCTTTTTGCCGCTGCCAAAAAGATTGATAACCTTATTGCTACTGTTGACTACAACGGAAAACAGATTGACGGCCCGGTTGATGAGGTGGTTACCCTTGGCAACCTAAAGGCTAAATGGGAATCGTTTGGCTGGGAGGTGCTGGAAACCAATGGCAACGACATGGAAAAACTCGTTTCCACCTTTGCTCTTGCTAAGAGCAAAACTGGCCAAGGTAAGCCCATTGTCATACTGATGCGAACCGAAATGGGTATGGGGGTTGATTTTATGATGGGAACGCACAAATGGCATGGCAAGGCCCCCAACGACGAAGAGTTTGCCCGTGCTATGGCACAACTCCCTGAAACAATTGGCGATTTTTAGGCTTTAGTCATTAAAAATAAAAAAGCAAAGCTATGCAGAACATTGCCCTAATTGCGCACGATGCCAAAAAACCTGAACTTGTCAGGTTCCTGAAAGAGCATGAAGACTGGTTACCGGGTGTAAACCTTTTGGCAACCGGTAGAACTGCTGAGTTCCTAGAGGAACAGGGCATTAAATGCCGTCACCTTAGCCCAGGAAAATCGGGCGGGTATAATGAGATTACGGAAATGATTGGTAAAGGTGAAATTGATATAGTGATATTCTTGCGCGACCATAAGGTGGTGCAACCCCACCACGAGGATATCCGCCGTTTGCTGGAAGCATGTAATGTGAACAACATTCCACTTGCTACCAACAAAGCTACAGCTGAACTGGTTATCCTTGGTCTTATCCGTAAGGAATCCATTGAGCGAATGAAACGAAATATCGACTAAAGAACTTTTTCACTTTACTAGAATCAGGTTAACCCTAGCTACAAGGGTAATGGCTTATTAATCAATTTTTACAGTTACAAAGCAAAAGCAAAAAAACATAATGAAATATACTTCGACTGGAAATAAGGACACCCGTTCCGGATTTGGAGCCGGACTACATGAGCTGGGACGCACTAACCCCAACGTGGTAGCGCTATGTGCCGATCTTATTGGATCGCTTAAAATGGACGATTTTATTAAGGAGAATCCCAATCGTTTCTTTCAGGTTGGAATTGCTGAGGCCAACATGATTGGACTTGCAGCCGGATTAACCGTTGGTGGCAAAATTCCATTTGCCGGCACCTTTGCCGCTTTTGCAACCGGCAGGGTTTACGATCAAATTCGCCAGGTTGTAGCCTACTCCAACAAAAACGTTAAGATTTGTGCTTCGCACGCCGGCCTTACGCTGGGCGAAGACGGAGCAACACACCAAATGCTGGAAGATATTGGGATGATGAAAATGCTTCCCAATATGACCGTTATTGTCCCCTGCGACTATAACCAAACCAAAGCCGCAACGCTGGCCATTGCTGACCATGTGGGGCCGGTTTACCTACGATTTGGGCGTCCGGCAGTACCCAACTTCACCCCAGCCGACCAGAAATTTGAAATTGGCAAGGCTCAACTCCTGGTTGAGGGTAGCCATGTTACCATATTTGCCACCGGCCATATGGTTTGGAAAGCCCTTGAGGCAGCCGATATACTTGAGCAAAAGGGTATCTCAGCCGAGGTTATTAATATCCATACCATTAAGCCGCTCGATGAGGAAGCCGTTCTGAAATCCGTTTCCAAAACACGCTGCGTTGTAACTGCCGAGGAGCACATGATGAATGGAGGTCTTGGCGATAGCATAGCACAGCTTTTAGCACGCAAAATGCCCACACCGGTTGAAATGGTTGCCGTTAACGATACCTTTGGCGAGAGTGGCAAACCTGAAGAACTACTGGTGAAATACGGGCTCGATACTCCTAATATCGTTGAAGCTGCTCAAAAGGTATTGGCACGAAAGTAAAATAACCATTTACGAATGGATAACCATACCGATAGCGAGTTACTCGTAATGTTTCGGAATCCCGAAACGAAGCATTACGCTTTTAACTTGCTGGTTAGGAAATATCAGGAACGACTATACTGGCAAGTCCGCAAAATTGTTATTAGCCACGACGATGCCGACGATGTTATTCAAAATACTTTCCTTAAGGTATGGGGCGGGCTGGAGAACTTTCGGGAAGATTCCCAGCTCTTTACCTGGTTATACCGAATTGCCACCAACGAGGCATTAACGTTTCTGAAGAAGAAACGTACAAAATTGCTCCTCCCCATTGTTGATGTGGAACAACAGCTTGCACGAACCCTTGAGGGCGATCCCTTTATTGATGGCGACAGCACAGCACTCAAGTTACAGAAGGCACTCCTTAAACTGCCTGAGAAACAGCGCTTGGTCTTTAATATGAAGTATTTTGAGGAGATGAAGTACGAAGAAATTTCTGAAATCCTTGGCACCTCCGTTGGTGCGCTTAAGGCTTCGTTCCATCATGCAGTTAAAAAAATTGAAAAATTTTTAGAGGAGGATTAAACCTATACCTAAACATACTATCATAGTTTTAGAGAGATATAGCAATAGCGCATTTGGAAGGAGATTGATTATGAAAAGCATGGAGGAAAAATTCAACAAAAAGTTACCCTTTAAGGTACCGGAAGGCTACTTTGATACCCTACCTCTAAGGGTACAGGAGCGCATTGCAGCTACCGAAACACAGCACGAACCAAAAGGCCGTTGGGTAACCCTTAAATCGCAGCTGGCATTTGCTGCCGGATTTGCTTTCATGGCTTTGCTAAGCTATTTGGGTTATTACATGGCTCGCCCACTTATGGCTGATAAAAAGGCCGTTAAAACTGATTACGTTGAAATTGTAAGCCGAACCATTTATGAGTTCGACGATATCGACCTTTACAAGGCCATTGAACAGAAAAAGAAAACCGATAGCCTTAAAGAGGTTTACAACGAAATTCCCCACAGGCTATATGTTAGGAGCAGCAACTGCATAACAATTATTGACGAAAAGAAAGAAATTAAACCATGAGGCAGCTCTTTAGGATACTAATCGTTTTTATATTTATAGCCCTGGGGGCAAAGGCTTTCTCACAAACCGACGATACCGAGAAAGCCCTTAAGGCCGAAAAGGTCGCTTTTTTGACCAAAAAGCTCGATTTAACCCAGGATGAAGCCAAAAAGTTTTGGCCTTTATACGATGAGTACTGGAAGAAAAAGAATAAAATACTTAACGACCGTCGCAAGCTTGCCGATGACTTTATCCAAAACATAAACAACATAACCGATAAGGAAGCTGTTGATTATGCAAATAGATATGTGGAGTCCCAAAAAAGAGAATCGGATCTAATAGCAGAGTATAACAAGCTACTCCTTCAAATACTCCCACCCAAGAAGGTTATGCTTCTGTACCAATCCAACTACGAGTTCAAGAATTACCTGCTTCAAAAAGTTCAGGAAACAAAAAAATAGTTATAAACATCATAAGTTTTTAACTTTTTTTTACATTTGTCGGGTTACATGTTAATTCTTTTGAGGTAATGGTAAACGAGGAGAAAGTGACTGAATTGGTTGATTTGTTTATTCCGGCAACAACTGAAACACCTGAAATTAAATGTGAAAAGAGTTCAGGACGAATAATGATGGTGGGCAACCTGATCCCTAGCGATCCCCAATCATTTCTTGCACCAATACATCGTTGGCTACAGAGCTACGTTACAACCTACACCCCACAAAATATAACCGTTGAGTTCTACCTAACCTTTATTAACGGATGCTCAGAACATCACCTTGGGAAGCTACTGAAGTACCTTGAGGAACTTCACATCAACGGGATGTCCGTTAAGGTTATTTGCCACTACGAGAATGAGGATCTGGACATGAAGGAATGGGGAAAAGATCTAAGTATGGCACTCCGAATCCCCATTGAGTTGGTGGAAATCAACTAAGAAATTAGCATCAGTATAATACGTTACAGCAAAGTTTAACCGCTTTGCTGTTTTTCGTTCCAAAGCGGAAACTGCTTATATTTGCTAAAAAAAATAGAAATGTCAATTAACGAGATTCAGGACGCAATAGTTGAGGAATTCAGCGTTTTCGACGACTGGATGGATCGCTACCAACAGCTCATAGAGTATGGCAAGGACTTGCCGCCTATAGATGAGCGCAAGCGGACAGAACAGTACCTTATACAAGGCTGCCAAAGCAAGGTTTGGCTCGATGCAGAGCTGCGCGATGGAAAAATCTACTTTACTGCCGATAGCGATGCCATAATCACCAAAGGAATTGTTGCGCTGCTAATAAAAGTTCTCTCGGGCCGCACCCCCGATGAGATTCTTAATGCTGAGCTTTACTTTATCGACAAAATTGGCTTGAAGGAAAACCTTTCCCCTACCCGTAGCAACGGACTTGTTGCAATGGTAAAGCAAATGCGTATGTATGCCCTTGCTTTTAAGGCAAAAGCGGAGTGAACCGGTTAAACCTTATGAAACAAAAGCTGTTTCTTATAAAAAAATAGATATGCGCGACGAACTCGAAATTCAAACCGATATTGTCAAAACCCTCAAGGGCATTCACGACCCTGAAATACCGGTTAACATTTACGATTTAGGGTTAATTTACGAGGTTGATGTTGACGATAATCGTAAGGTTACCATAACCATGACTCTTACTGCTCCTAACTGCCCGCTTGCCGATCAGGTAGTTGAAGAGGTTCAGGAAAAGATTTCAAAAATTGATGGGGTAACCGATGTAGAGGTACGCTTAACCTTTGACCCTCCCTGGGATAAAAGCCGTATGAGCGACGAAGCTATGCTGGAACTTGGCTTTCTATAACCATCGGTATAAAATGGAAAAGAAAAGCCAAGGCCGTGCTTACTTTCTGGCATCGTTTGTAGTTCTCTTTTGGGGCACATCGGCCACAGCTTTTAAAATCGGGTTAGGTCATACAGAACCGGTTCATCTGCTTTTTTGGTCATCGCTTTCGGCCAGTGTTATACTGTTTGTTTTTTTAGCATTTCAAAAAAAACTACCGCTATTAAAATTCACCAGCAAAAAGGAGATACTTTACTCGCTTGCCGAATCGGTATTAAATCCTTTCCTATACTACCTTGTGCTTTTTAAGGCCTACAGCCTTTTACCAGCTCAGGTTGCTCAACCCCTAAATTACATTTGGCCAATAGTTCTGGTTGTTTTGGCGGCATTACTACTAAAGCACCCTATTAGGTTTACTGATATAATTGCATTACTAGTCAGCTTAATTGGCGTTGCGTTCATATCGTCGCAAGGCAATATCAATATTTTTGCAAAATCTAATCCGCTGGGAGTTCTACTGGCAGTAGGGAGTTCGGTAATTTGGGCTAGCTTTTGGATTGTCAACATGTACGATAAGCATCGCCCTGAAGAGGTTAAACTGTTTATAAGTTTTGCTTTAGCTACGGTTCTCACCCTGCTTTACATGGCAGCAACAAGGGATTTACCAGTTTTTAATCTGAACGCTTTAGCCGCATCCGTTTACATTGGAGCATTTGAAATGGGCATTACGTTTGTGCTTTGGCTAAAAGCACTTAATAGCGCAACAAACACAGCCCGATTAGGCAATTTTTCGTATCTTGTTCCGTTCGTTGCGTTAGTATTTGTGAGCCTGGTGCTCCGCGAAAAGATAGTATGGACTACTCTAGTAGGCCTTATAGTTATTATTGGTGCCATTGTATTTCAACAACTTTTTTCTAAAAAGGATATTAAAGATGAACCGATTTAAACTAGCAATCCTCCTTTTATTAGGATTAGCAGCATTTACATCGTGCGAGGATGACGAGCAAAAAGTAAATGTTAATAAAGAGGTTTACAACCTCATGAAGGATTGGTACTACTGGTACGACCAGTTGCCCAATGTTGATCCCAACAGCTATCCTGACCCCGTTGAGCTGGTAAAAGCCATCCGGGTTAACCCTCCCGACCGTTGGAGCTACGTTACCACTAAGCAGGAACTTGATGCCTACTATAAACAAGCCGCATATATAGGCTTTGGATTTGGTAGTGCATTTACAGCTGACAATAAGCTAATTATTACATTTGTTTTCAACACATCGCCACTTTATGCTAATGGTATTGGTAGAGGATGGGAAATTGTTAGTATCGATGGGCAAACCCCAACCCCCGATAACTACACCTCACTAATTGGCCCATCGGAGGTTGGTGTTACTAAAACCTTTGTGTTCAAATCGCCCTCAGGGCAAACGACTCAGCATACTTTTAGTAAAGCCCAAATTGAAATGAATACGGTGCTGATGGATAGCGTTTACACCATTAACGGGAAAAAGGTTGGCTACTTTGTTCTGAAAGGGTTTATTGAAAAAACTGCCACTGAGCTTGAAACAGTATTTCAGAAATTTAAAAATGCCGGCGTAAGCGAGCTAATCTGTGACCTGCGCTATAATAACGGCGGCCAGGTAAATGTTTCGCAACTTTTAGGAAATCTTATTGGTGGTAGTATTGCATTTGGTAGGGTTTTTGGGCAGTACATTCATAATAACAAACATTCCGACAAGAATAGTTACCTGTACTTTTCAACCAATCAGTACTCCTTAGAAATTCAACGTGCGGTATTCATTACTACCAGCAGCACGGCATCGGCAAGCGAATTGGTAATAAATGCGCTAAAACCCCATATGGATGTTGTGTTAGTAGGAAGCAAAACACACGGGAAACCGGTTGGAATGTACACATTCCAGTTTAACGATCCAAGTATCGACTGGGCAATTGTACCGGTATGCTTCAGCATAAGGAACTCCAACAATGAGGGCGATTACTACGATGGTATTCCCGTAACCGTTGAAGCTGCCGATGATATATTTACACCTTTTGGAGAGGTTACTGAAAGTAGCCTGAATAGTGCACTCAACTACCTTGGACTTGGAACAAAGGCAGTAACAAAAAGTTATGTAACAGCTCAACCGATAACAGGGAAGGGACTATACGAAGAAATTGGCGCTTGGTAACCCACTAAAATCTTTGGTATGGAAGGAATCCAATTATATCTTTGATTTTTTTCTTTATCCTTTTACCCTTAACTTTTAACCTTTATCCTTTAGCCTTTATCCTTTAGCCTTTATTATATAACCTTTAACCTTTAAATTATGCGTACCATACTCGGTATCGATCCCGGCACAAATGTATTGGGTTATGGTATAATTCGGTGTAGCGGTCGAAATAATGCTAAACTGGTTGTGTTAGGTGTTATTGAACTGTCAAAATACCGCGATCACTACACAAAGCTAAAGGTGATATATGAACGGGTGCAACATCTGGTTGATGAATACAAGCCTAATGAGGTAGCCATTGAGGCTCCCTTTTACGGCAAGAATGTTCAAAGCATGCTAAAGCTTGGACGGGCACAGGGAGTAGCCATGGCTGCTGTTCTTTCGCGCTCAATACCCATATATGAGTACGCTCCGCGTAAAATCAAAATGGCCATTACGGGTGTGGGTAGTGCATCCAAAGAGCAGGTGGCGGCTATGCTTAAAAATATACTTGGCGAAAAAGCTTTTGATAGTGAATACCTTGATGCAACCGATGGTTTAGCAGCTGCGGTTTGTCACTTTTTCCAAGGTGAACAGAACGAAACCGAAAGCAGAGTCTCCAGCTGGGAGGAATTTATTAGAAAAAATCCGGGACGAGTTAAAGACAAATAGTAAAAGACCCCGAAAAAATCGGGGTCTTTTTTTCTGTACTCAAATTTTATATGGTTCTACCCGGGTATTGCTTTAGTGCAACCTCCAAGCATTCCATGGCATTGCGGAGATCATCAACATTAAGCACGTAAGCTATACGCACCTCGTTCTTCCCAAGACCTGGGGTTGAGTAAAATCCGGTTGCAGGAGCAAGCATTACCGTTTGGTTTTTATGCTCAAAATGTTCAAGCAGCCACTGTGCAAACTTATCGCTATCGTCAATTGGTAAGCGAACAACTGTGTAGAAAGCACCTTTAGGCTTTGGACAGTATACGCCATCCATCTTGTTTAGCGCCTCTACCATAAAGTTGCGTCGCTTGATGTACTCATCGTAAACCTCCTTGAAATACTCGGTTGGAGTATTAAGTGCTGCTTCGGCAGCAATTTGACCGAACGATGGGGGCGAAAGACGTGCCTGAGCAAACTTCATGGCAGCAGCAATAACCTCTTTGTTGCGGGTAATAAGTGCACCTATTCGAACTCCGCACATGCTGTAGCGCTTTGAAACCGAATCCATTAGGACAACATTGTTCTCAAGCCCCTTAAGCATCATGGCAGAGTAATGAGTAATGCCATCATAGCAGAATTCACGGTAAACCTCATCGGAGAAAAGGTAAAGGTCGTGTTTCTTTACAATGGTTGCAAGCTGCTCCAGCTCTTCCCTTGAGTAGAGGTAACCCGTTGGATTATTGGGGTTGCAAATTACAATACCTTTAGTCCTAGGGGTAATAAGCTTCTCAAACTCCTCAACGGGGGGTAGCGCAAAATCGTTCTCTATCCTGGAAACAATTGGTTTAACAACTACGCCTGCCTGAACGGCAAATCCGTTGTAGTTGGCATAGAAAGGTTCAGGTATAATAACCTCATCGCCCGGATTCAAACAGGTCATGAAGGCAATGGTAATGGCCTCCGACCCCCCGGTGGTAATAATCATATCGTTGTGGGTGATATCGATGCCTAAACCTTGATAATACTTGGCAAGCCCTCTCCTATAGCTTTCAATACCTGCCGAATGGCTATACTCAATAACCTTCAAATCGGTACTCTTAACAGCATCGAGTGCTACCTGTGGGGTGGGTATGTCGGGTTGGCCGATGTTTAGATGGTAAACTTTTCGCCCCTTACGTTTTGCTTCCTCTGCATAGGGTACCAGCTTACGAATGGGCGAAGCTGGCATGGCTAATCCTTTTTCCGAAATCTTTGGCATGGTTAACTATTTTTGGTTTTCCTTTTGATAATTATCGCTATGACTTGGTTTAATTTCACCCTTTATGATTAGTAGGATTGGCTCAGGACTTGAATTGGTAAACACCCTGATGCTTTTCCTAAAAGTTCCCGTAATTGAAGTATTGTACTTTACGGTGATTGAACCCTTTTCATTTGGTTTTATGGGCTCCCGGGGCCACTCAGTTGCAGTGCACCCACATGACGCTGCCACATTAGTAAGTATTAATGGCTTTGAGCCGTTGTTTGTAAACTCAAATACGCGTTCGCCGTTGGAATTCTGTGAAATTGATCCGTAGTCAATTTCAGTAGTGGTAAAGCGGATTGAAGGGTTTGCAGCAGCACTGTCTAAAACATTTTGGGCCCAGCCCCATAATGAGGTTGAGCCCAAAAGTATTGCAAAAAATATTTTTTTCATTGCAAAAGCAATGTTTTTAAAAGGCGTAACTTACTTTACGCTATCTGTTTGTTCAGTTGGCATTGGGAAGTTTGGTAGAGCGCTGGGTTGAGTTTCCTTTACCTTGGACTCAATAGCCGATTTTTGTTCAACCTCAGGCTTTGGCATGGTGATGGTTGCCAGAAAGCTGAGTACTACTAGTGCAATGGCCAATGTCCATGTAGCTTTTTCAAGAAAATCGGCAGTGCGGCGTACACCCATTATCTGGTTCGATCCGGCAAAGTTTGATGCCAACCCTCCCCCTTTGGGGTTCTGGGCTAAAACGATAAGTATCAGTAAAATTGATACTATCACTACAAATGTCATTATAAATGTAAACATCGCTTATGGTAATTTATAGTTTAACTATCCTTGTTGTTGCTTTTTAAGCTTTTGAATTTGATCGGCAAAGTAACTACTTTTTTCTGGATATTTCAAACGTAATTTCTCATAAACCGAAATAGCTTTATCAATATACCCCTGGAGGGCATAAATCTCAGCAAGTGTTTCCGTTGCAAGTTCGTCGGGCTCAATAACGGAATTTACGGAGATATCTACAACCTCACCGGTGTCGGAACCCCTTTGCGGAGTAGCAGGACGCGGAATTGTAGGTTGCTCAGCAATAAACTTCTCAATTAAATCAACCGGCTCAATACCTGACTCATTGCCATTTTCAATAAGTTCAAGAATGTCAGTATCATCGGTTTGCAAGGGCTTGCTTTCAGTAATAATGGTTTTTGTTGGCTGTTCCCCGCTCTCAAGTAACTCAAGGGTGCTATTGGTGTCGTCTGTTTTCTTACGCGGCCGTCCACGCTTTTTGGGCGTTTTGGGCAAAGTTTCGGGAGCGGGTTTAACCTCATCCTTTACCTCTGAAATAGGATTAACGTTAACTGCTTCAACCCTATCATCGGCTTGAATGTTTGTGCTGGTGTTTTGCAGATTCGAGATTAGCATTGCAAAATATCGGCGGTCAGGGATAAAAAGGGCATGCTTGGGCAGCTCGATTTTGAAATGTTCAGCATTGGAAATGAACATTTGCTGGAGTAATGCTGAACGCGCAGCGTTAAAGTAAGGGTACCTGTTTACCAGCTCAACCAGCTCGTTTGTGTTGATTTGTTCTCGTTTACTACCCTTTTCCAGTAGGCTGAATAAACTTTGCTTGTCCATGGCTTACCAGTTTGATGCCGCTGCATTAAAAATATCGTCGATTAGCTTTTCAACTATCTCCTGAACCAGCGCCTGCTCCACCTGGGAGAAATTCTGGCTGCTACTAAATACAGCGTATTGCGAAAATGTTTTGTCAAAACTTTGTTTTGGGTCAATGGCGTTTACAAATTTCACCTTAACAGCAATGGTTAGCCGGTTTTGAGCAGCAATCTCATTGCCCTGAATAGCCGTTGGCGAAACATCGTAGGTTACAATCTGGCCGGAAAAGGCAAAATCGCCAAAATCGGCAACCGGTGTTAAACGGGTTTGGGTTAAAAATCTATTTTTTAACTCCTCGGTAATATAGTTGGCCAAGGTTGGGTTTACAATGCTTGCAAGGTTCTGGAAGAGCTGAACGCTATATGTTTTGGCCTCAGGGGGTATTGATGCCCCAGTAAAGCTATAGCTCACCTTGCAGCTATTCTGCGAGATCAATGTGAATACTAAAATTAGCGGTATAATGAACTTTTTCTTGGACATAATCAAAGGTTAATATTGTACTCCTTAATTTTTCGGTAAAGCGTGCGTTCTGAAATTCCCAACTCCATGGCAGCCCATTTTCGTCGACCATTATGCTTTTCAAGTGCCTTAACTATCAACTCCTTCTCCTTTTCCTCCAACGAGAGGGTTTCCTCCTGAATTTCCTCAGTATCCTGAATATCATTTAAATCCTTAACAAACGACTTTGTTTCCGTACCACGAGCAGGTGCCGATGAGATAATTGGATCGACATGCGTAACGCCTAAATCCTGAAATACAGGCGATGAACGAACGTGCTCAGGCGAAACCACGCCGTTGCGCATGAGATCGAACACAAGCTTCTTCAGCTCATTCATGTCGCTGCGCATGTCGTAAAGTATCTTGTAGAGTATTTCCCGCTCTGTGGCAAAGGTTTGCTCATCAACAACACCCTTTTTGTGGTAAAGGGTTGGCAGGCGCGAAGCGTTATAATCAGGAAGATAACGTAAAAGCGTTTCAGAATCGATTACCCTTTTCTGCTCAATTATCGAAATTTGCTCTGTTACATTCTTGAGCTGGCGGACATTTCCTGGCCAGTAGTATGAAATTAGAACCTTACGAGCCTCATCGTCGAGTGCAATTGCTGGCATCCGATACTTTTCAGCAAAATCGGTTGCAAACTTGCGGAAAAGCAAAGGAATATCCTCTTGCCTCTCGCGTAATGGCGGAATAAAAATGGGCACCGTATTCAAGCGGTAATATAAGTCCTCGCGGAACTTGTTTTCAGCTATTGCATCAACAAGATTTACGTTAGTTGCGGCAACTACACGCACGTTGGTCTTTTGAACCTTTGAAGAGCCTACACGAATGAACTCGCCTGTTTCCAAAACCCTAAGAAGTCGAACCTGCGTGGATAAGGGCAATTCACCAACTTCATCGAGAAAAATGGTGCCGCCATCGGCAACCTCAAAGTAGCCCTTACGGCTATCGGTTGCACCAGTAAAAGCGCCCTTTTCGTGTCCAAATAGCTCCGAATCGATTGTACCCTCGGGAATGGCACCGCAGTTAACCGCAATATATGCTCCGTGCTTGCGAGCGCTGTAGCCATGAATGATTTGCGGAAAAACCTCCTTTCCGGTACCGCTCTCGCCGGTAATAAGTACCGATAGGTCAGTAGGGGCAACCTGCCGGGCTATATCAATTGCCCTATTCAAAGCCGGCGAGTTACCAATTATTCCAAACCGTTGCTTAATACTTTGGACTTCCATTTTTACTTGTTAACTGACAAAATTACATATTTTTCATGAGCTCTGCCACACAATGGCGAGATTTTATGTGAAAGTTTGTTGGGTTTCACTAAATATGGCATAAACTAAAGCGGATAGCCCCAATGCCTTAACCTTTTACTGTCAACCCATTGGGATAATGATTGGTTCGACTCCCTGAACCGCGATTCAATCCATTTATGAACCTCTCTATCAAACTTAAACCTAGGAAAACTAAAGTGCCTATCAATGGCAAGGGTTATTAGTCTTGAATACCTGTATAAACAGGGAATATTAAGAAAATACTGCTTATAAGGAGTATTGCCAAGTGTAAACCGGTTAAGGAAACGTTGCTTTTGCAATGCCAGCCACGAGTAACGCATGTTTACTCTTTTGTATGAGAGATTTTCCGGGAACTCAAGCTGCAACCTGCTGCAAAAATGAGCAGTGAACCGCTCGGGGTTTTCAGCAAAATCCTCGTAGAGAAAAACATGAACCTTATCCTTCCCAAAAAGTGCGATGTAATGCTCTATCAGCTTACTATAATCAAAGAGTTTTGGGTTAAAAAGATGGTAGGCCATAAATGGCTTGTTGAACATCGGTTTAATCCCCAAAAAACGTGAAGGAGAGTATGTACCCCCGGCCATTATGTAATGGCTATAGGCTGACTCAAGCGCTGTATGTTGGTTTCGTATAAAAACAATCACCTGCGAATCGGGCAAAACCTTGTGGAGCCTTTCCGACATTAGCTTGGCAAACTCTCCATTTCCAAAACCGATATCCAACCCCCCAACAAGAATCTCATCGCAAATCACAACCCTTTTGCTGCCAGAGTCAGGAGCTAACCACCCTTTGAATTGGTCAGGCGAAAAGGAGAAAACATCAGTAAAAACAAACCTGTTAAAAACATCAGTTCTTTTTAAAAAATAAATATCTGTTAATTTGGAGTAAAACTCCTCCTGGAACCATTTGGTTGCAGTTTTTGGGTAACCAATATGTAAAATTGAGGCGGTCATAGGTAATAGCCAAAGTTTTCCAGCACCTGTTTATCGAAATAGCTTGTAAGCTCACGATTATGCTGGCTGTAAAAATTTTTGATATACTCCAAATCTTTTTTGCTCAGAAAATCATCCTCGTTCAGGTATCGTCCGAAAACGGGCATTGGGTTAAGGTACTTAATAACCCCACGGCCAACGGTTGTCATACCTGGTATGTGACATATAAATCGTTTACGACCCACCGGTTTCTTGTAAAAATGATTGACCATCTTAATTAGGGGCATACAAAAACGCCTTAAACCCCTGTTGGTGGGTGTGTAGCTAATGCTATCCCAATCAACCACAAAACCAAATTCCTGGCAAAATTTTTCCATGAATTTCCTGTTGTTCATCTTAAAATCCTCATACAGGAAAACCTTTACCTGATTGCTGCCAAATAGCTTAATATAATGCTCAATAAGCTTACTATAAATCAGATGTTCAAAGCTGAAAACCTCGCCTGAATACAACCAACGCTTAAAGCTATATGTCCCGCCGTTTTTAATATACTGCTGGTATGCCGATGGAATAAGCGATTGCTGACGGCGTATAAATATTATAATAGTAGCATCAGGAAATGTTTCTTTTAATTTATGGGAAATTCCATATGAAAAATACCCATAATTAAAACCAGAGTTTATTGCAGTTGAAAAAAACTCAGAGCTTACTAAAAGGTTAGCACCTTTATTCTTAAAAAACTCATCTCGAACTCTTTCGGAATTGTAAGCAAAGCAACTGGAATTATAGATTAATCGATTGGCTTCGCGCCATGATACATAATGGTAATTGAGAATTTTTGGAAAAAAAATGTCCTGCAACCAGGTGGTGGCTGTTTTCGGATAACCTATATGAATTAATATGCTTGTCACCTTAAAATGTTTTTTTATGTAAATATAGTCTTACTGCTATTACAATATATGTTTCTTTACGTATAAATATTGATTTAATTCCTATTTTTGAAATAGTTTTGTAACCTAATTCTGTTTTTTTATTATCAATCATTTATTTATACTTATTGGCTTAATTTTTGCTTAAGAAATAAAAAAATAAAATATGAAAGCGAAAAAGTTGCTTTTAACGCTTATAGTTGGCCTAGCAGCAGCTATGGGCTATACCCAAAATGGGTGGGTTTGGTTAAAGCAGTTCACCCAGTCGCCCAATCCAAATCTGGCAAATGAGCTGGATATATATCAAGTCCGATATGCACAATCCGGTAACATTTATGTTTTAGGCTCCTTTAAATCGCATTTTATTCTAAATGGTGTTACCTATAATGGTTACTCACCAACCAAACTGGACATTTTTATTGCCAAGTTTGACTCCGACGGAAATGTAGCATGGGTAAAAACAGTAGGAGGAAGTGAGGGTGACCAGCCCGATGACCTTGCTATTGACGCCTCTGAGAACCTGTACGTTTCTGGTTTCTTTCAGGGTACCTGCGATTTCGGAACTGGAAATACTCTTACTTCCGATGGGGGTAACGATGGCTTTTTAGCAAAATACAACTCAAATGGAGTTTTGCAGTGGGTACGTAAAGCTGCATATGGTTCATCGGGAAACGAGCGAGTATCTGCAATCACCGTTGGTAAGGATGGTAATCTTTACGTTGCCGGTATGTCGCAAAGCACTTCATTTACGGTAGGCGATGGAACTAATGGACAAAACTACACCAACGCCGATAGCAACCGCGACCTTTTTACTGCAAGCTTTACCCCTGCAGGTGTTTACCGCTGGTCAAAGCAAATTCCTGGCAACAACAATTCATCGCTATTTAGAGCAATCGCAGTGGATGAAACCAATTCGCTCTATGTAGGTGGTGCACTTGCAGGCACACTCACCTTAGATGGTACCCCTTACACATCGGCTGGTAGTGGTGACATAATCCTTGTGAAAGCAAGTCCAACCGATGGCACTACTATCTGGGTTCGCAAGGGTGGTAGTACTTCCGATGATCAACTAAACAGCATTGCTGTTTACGATAACTTTACATACATTATTGGTTATATTCAGGGGACAGGGACAATTGACAGTACTGCAACACAGCAATCATCGCAGTTCACTACTGCTGGCAGCAACGATATTTTTGTAGCCAAGTATAACCTCGACGGACGATTAATCTGGAAAAGAACCATAGGTTCAACTGGAGGCGATGTGGGATATGGCCTGAACGTTTTCAATAACATTTTGGTAGCCACTGGTTATTTTTCAAATTCCATAAACTTTAACCTTAACACTATTACATCGGGCGGTAATAACGATGCTGCATTCTTTGTCTTCGACGTAGAATCAAATGCCGTTCTGGCTAGGTCAGTATCGGGAACCCAAGACGATCGTGGACAGGGTATCGCACTTGATACGCTTTACAACGTTTACTTTGGGGGATATTTTACATCACCTACACTAACAGTTGGTACTAACACTCTGACCAATTCAGGGTCAGGCTATAAAGACCTTTTCCTTACTAAAAATCATAACGATTTTACTGCAGCTTTCACTTACAAGAAGAATGTTAGCTGTAATGGAGGCTCCGATGGAGCCCTTACCGTTACCCCATACTTTGGAATACCCCCATACTCCTATAGCTGGAAACTAAATGGGAACCCATACGCGGCAACTGACTCCTCAATTACAAATTTGGCTGCCGGTACCTATGAGGTAACCGTAACCGATAACAATTCAAGTCAGTCAACCGTAAGCTACACCGTTACTCAGCCTGCTGCACTTTCACTCAGTCACACCCAAACCAACGTGAGTTGTTACGGCGAAATGGATGGAACCATTAACCTAACGGTTTCAGGCGGAACTTCGCCTTTCAGTTACTTCTGGACAACCGAAAACGGAAGTGGGCATGTGATTGATGCTGAAGATCAGAACAGCTTAGGTGCCGGCGATTACCAGGTGACGGTTACCGACGTGAATGGTTGCCAGACAAACGATAACTACACCATAACCCAGCCCACTAAAATTTCGATAGCGGGAACGGTTACAAACATTACCGGTGCTGGAAGTAATGGTGCTGTTGATATTACCGTTAGCGGAGGGTCGGGTACCTACTCCAGCTACTCCTGGAAACTTGGAGTAACCGAGGTGGCAACTACTGAAGATATTTCGGACCTCGATGTTGGTGGAACCTACAAAGTGATTGTAACCGATAACACTTCCTGCAAAGACTCCAACTCCTTTGTGGTACTCGACGAGAGGAACTTTCATGCTTGGGTTTCAGCCCAAACCAATGTTAACTGTAAAGGAGAAAGTACAGGAGAGGTTACCGTATCGTATGCCGAAAATATTGGTACCGTTACGGTTTTATGGTCAAGTGGCGAAACTACATTCACCATTACCGGTAAACCTGCAGGCAGCTACACTGCAACTCTAACTGACGATAATGACACCCCTGGTTATACGGATGATGATAAAACAGCTGTAGTTGATGTTGACATTACCGAACCTGCTCAAATACTCGATGGTACTATTGTTTCGTACCCAACCTCCTGTTACGGCGGTAGCGATGGGATACTCGACTTAACCCCAAGCGGAGGAACAGGCCCTTACACCTACTCATGGAACACTTCTCCGGTTCGCACAACACAGGATATAAATAACCTACAGGCAGGCACTTACGAGGTTACCATTACCGATAGTAAGGGGTGCACAACCGTTAAATCGGGCACGGTTAATCAACCTGCCGATATCTCGTTCGATTTCCTATCAACCCAGCCTACCTGCTATAACACCTACACCGGCTCATTGAGTGTTAACAACCTAACTGGTGGTACGGCACCTTACAGCTACTTATGGTCAAATACTCTTACCACCCCCACAATTTCAAATATTAAGAGCGGTAACTATTGGCTTAAGGTTACTGATAGTAAGGGATGTAACAAGACCAATTCAACATACCTTTCTCAACCCTCAGATATTAGCATAAGTCACTCAGAGAATAAGCCTACCTGCCCTGAATCGAAAAACGGTAGTATTGGACTAACAGTATCAGGTGGTACACCAGGATACACCTATTTCTGGAGTGGTCCCGATATTGTTAACGCCACCGATAAAGACCAAGTAAACCTTGGGCCAGGAACCTATAATGTAACCGTAACCGATGCAAATTCTTGCACAAAGGATTATCAGGTTATCCTTACCTCGGCAAACCCAACCCCAACTGTAAACCTTACAACCAACGATGCCGATAACTCAATATGTCCGGGTACTGAGGTTATCTTCACTGCTAACGGTGGCTCAACCTATGAATTTTTCCTTAACGGATTAACAGTTCAAGGTCCGGGAACAGCCTATGCATATAGCAACTCAACACTAGCTGACGGCGACCAGGTTTTTGCTGAGGTAACCTCAGCAGCGGGTTGTAAGGCAAGCACAAACACAATAACCATAACCGTGTTCACTCTACCAACGGTTACCGCCAATGCCAGCCAGAATCCAATTTGCCAGGGCGATGGTGTTACATTAACCGGAGGTGGAGCCGTATCGTATGTTTGGGATAAAGGGGTGATTGACGGGCAGGTGTTCTACCCTGCATCAACCGATACCTACACAGTAATTGGAACCGATGCTAACGGTTGCCAAAACTCAGCACAAATTACTGTAACGGTTAACCCTGTTCCCAATGCTGTAATTAGCACTACCGATCCGCTAGAGTACTGCGCCGATCAAACCGTTAGCACATTGTTTTCCGCATCGCCCTCCGATGGCTCATTCTACCAGTGGATAAAGGACGGACAAAATATTTCGGGAGCTCATACCAACACCTATACCGCAACAGAGCCAGGTTTCTACTCCGTTTACCTAATCAAGAATGGTTGTTGGAGCATTAGCGATGAAATTGAAGTTATTGTTCATCCTCTACCTACAGTTACCCTAACCGACTTTACTCCCGTTTGCGTGGATGCTGCTCCCTTTGCCCTCGATGGCGGATCGCCTACCGGTGGGGTTTACTCCGGAAATGGTGTTTCGGGTAGTACATTCGATCCGGCTGCCGCTGGGGCTGGTACACATACCATCACCTATACCTACACCGATGGAAACGGGTGCGTGAACTCGGACTCAAAGGATATTACCGTGAACCCATTGCCTACTGTTACCCTTGCCGATTTTACTCCCGTTTGCGTGGATGCTGCTCCCTTCACCCTCGATGGCGGCTCGCCTACCGGCGGGGTTTACTCCGGAAATGGTGTTTCGGGTAGTACATTCGATCCGGCTGCTGCTGGTGCTGGCACACATACCATCACATACACCTACACCGATGGCAACGGGTGCGTGAATTCGGCCTCCAAGGATATTACCGTGAACCCATTGCCTACCGTTACCCTTGCCGATCTTACTCCCGTTTGCGTAGATGCTGCACCCATCCCCCTCGATGGCGGCTCGCCTACCGGCGGGGTTTACTCCGGGAATGGCGTTTCGGGTAGTACATTCGATCCGGCTGCTGCTGGTGCTGGCACACATACCATCACATACACCTACACCGATGGCAACGGATGCGTGAACTCTGAGGCTAAGGGTATTATTGTTAAACCTCTACCCTCTGCTACAATATCAACTTCCGATCCTACGGATTGGTGCGAGGGTACAACCATTAACGTAACCTTCACAGCCGAAACTGCCGACAGCTACCAATGGTTGTTGAATGGCAATCCGATTTCCGGCGAAACGAATCCAACCCTGAATGTTAGCGCTGCAGGTATATATAGTTTAAGCGCAACTACAAACGGCTGTACAGCCATAGGCAATACAATTGAAATAAGTGTGATTAGCACCCCAGCTGTTTCAATTGAAACCACTGACCCAGCTAACTGGTGCGAAGGCGACGAGGTTAATGTACTCTTACAAGCTAATCCATCAGGTGGTTCGGCCTACCAGTGGCGTAAGGATGGCAACGATATTGACCAGGCTACCCAACCCCAATACCTGGCTACTGAGGCTGGTACTTATAGCGTGATTGCTACCTTTGCTGGTGGGTGCCAGGCCACCTCAAGCGACTTCATAATCACTGTTAATCCTCTACCTGTGATTGATTTACCTGACGATACAATCAGAATTGACACCACTCAGCAATACACCCTCGATGCTGGAACAGGATTATCCAGTTACCTATGGAACAATTCAACTACTGAACAAACCTTACTGGTTGATGGTCAAACCTACGGTGAGGGTATTTTCAAGTTCTGGGTAACTGTTACCAATGAGTTTGGTTGCGCCGCCACCGATACCGCTGTAATAAAAATTGCACTACCTAACTCTCTCCCAACCGATAAGATGTATAGCATTAGCATTTACCCAAATCCCACAACTGGTAATTTCAGCATTAAGATTACGGGATTTGAACCCGGAAGGTATAAACTGGAGTTTTACAACGCAATAGGAAATAAAGTGAGATCCAGAGATATTACCATTGAAAACACTGAAACTGATATTACCGATAATATGGAGAGGCTTCCAAAAGGGCTATACTACATCAGGTTTGGTAACTCAAAGAAGTATCTGATCCGAAAATTAATTCTCGAATAAAAGAAAAGGGGCTACTGTAAATGTAGCCCCTTACTTTTTCAACCTTTCTATTACATCTATATAAGCCAAAGCAACCTTCTCCCATAAGAAATTGCGCTCAATGGCTTGAATGTTTTGCTCTTTTACCCTATTTACCTCAACATTGTTTAGTTTTTCAAATTGGGAAATGCAATTCCCCAGTGTGGCTATGTTGTTGAAATATAGTCCCTGCTCTCCCAGAATATCACGATTAAAAGGATTATCGTGTGCAATAATAAAACAGCCACAAGCCATAGCCTCAAGCAACGAAGGGTTAGTGCCACCAGCTGAATGCCCATGGATGTACGCTTTGCAGTAAAACCTCAAGCCATTTAAGATTTGCTGGTCATAAATGGCACCCAAGAAATGAATGTTTCTAAAATGACTGTATTTCCCAACTATTTTTTTTGCATAGCCTGATGTTAAATCGCCAACAACCAGGCATGATTGGTCGCTATGGGCAAAGTAACTTAATACTGTTTCAACGTTGTTTTCAGGGGTAATTCTTGTAATGAGCAGGTAATATTCGTTGATATGCAACATGTCTAACACATCTGGCCTGCCAGGGGCTTGCATCAAGGGATGAGCACCGTACGGAATGTAGTGAAGCTTTCTTTTATACCTGGTTGAGTAATACTGGACTAACGCCCTGTTGTCGCAAACAAGTTGTGCCGATAGCTTAAAGGCAAAATACTCCGAAAAGCGCAGGTAACTTTTAGCAATCCAGCCCCATTTCTTACGCTTATGCTCAATCCCATCGGGGTTAGTAATTATTTTCCCCCGTATTGACGCCGATATAAAAAGCAGTAACGGGGCAAAAGAGTGCCCGCATTCAATAACTGCATCAACATTATTCCTAATTGCCCATTTAAGGGAGATGTAATCGTAATAAAGTGTAGCCAGGTTTGATGTGAGAAATCTTGGTACCCTTAAGTTAACCGTAAAAATGTTATTGGCATTGAGTTCCTTACAGGAGTGAGCTGCAGGACTAGTTACATAGACCGTGTAACCCCTTTTGCTAAGTTCTTGAGATAGTTCTTCGGCAAATCGTTCGAAACCACCATACCGGTTGGGAATACCGCGAGTGCCAAGAATAGCTACTTTCATTGCTTTTTCACTTCAATGCGCGGCACAGTGAAGTAAAATGTTGAACCTTTGCTTACCACACTCCTAACCCCAATTGTACCTCCGTTTTTCTCAACAAACTCTTTGCAGAGTATTAAACCCAATCCCGTACCGCTCTCCTCGTTAGTTCCTAAAGTGGTTGGGTTCGAATCGATGCGGAAAAGTTTTTGAATAACCTCATCGGGTATTCCGACCCCAGTATCAATTACTGAGACTTTATAGTGATCAGGTTCAGCATCAACCTGAACAACAACCTCGCCATTTTGAGGTGTGAACTTAATGGCATTGCTAATAAGATTACGAACCACCGTTGTAATCATATTAACATCAAAATATGCGTATGAATCGGTTGGTAAGGCCCAGTAAAGGTTTATGGATTTGTTATGTGCAGTTCCTTTTAGCAAATCAATGGTGTCGTTTATAACATCGGCCAGGTTTGCCATTTGAGGTTTAGGCGTCAACCTTCCGGTTTGTAGCATTGACCACTGTAAAAGGTTCTCGAGCAGGTTAAAAGTCTTGTTGGAGTACTTGTAAATCTGCTCAATGAACATTTGCAGGTTGTTTTGGTCAAAATTGGCAAACTCCTTAGCCAACAACTCCGATAGGGAAAGAACTGTGCTGAAAGGATTTCGAAGATCATGGGCTATGATTGCAAAGAACTTATCTTTCATTTGGTTCAGCTGTTCCAGTTCCTTGCTCTGTTGTTCAATTTCCTCCTTTTGTTTTTTTATTTCGAGGTTTTTAGCCGTAAGCTCTGCCTCAAGTACATTGTAATCCCTTAAGCGCCAAACTAAACCGAGTAAAAGAGCTCTGGAGAGGCTTGGTATTTTTTGTAAAAATCTATTGAATTGTTCCTGGTGTAACCTAAGCAATACGGAATCCTCCATGGCAGTTACTGCGGTAGATCGAGCTGAGGAATCGAGAAGTGAGTACTCCCCAAAATACTGATTTGGGCCAAAGGTGGCAAAGGTGTGGTTGCCATCGTGGGCTTTAACCTTGCCTCTTACTACAATGTATAAAGAGTAGTCCCTATCGCCTTTGTTGAATAACCGTTCGTCTTTTTTAACCTCACAAGACTCAAGTACTGTTGCAATTTTACGAAGAGTTGAATGATCAACCTCCTTGAAAAGAAGTATTGACCTTAAACAGTCAATCCTTTTTTCGAGCTCATCATCCCTATGTTTTTTAAATAAGTTTAGCATGGAAATTTTTTGAATAAAATGGTACTGCCAAATTAAATAAAATTCCTTAATATCTGCATAAACAATCATTTTTTTGTAATATTGTGAAACGTAAATGGCATAATTAAAACGGCTATGAGATTAAAACTTACCATCCGGCAGAAAATACTATACTACATCCTGGGTAGTGCATTTATTATTTTTTCAATAGTTTTTTACTTCATAAGTTCATCGTCGCGCCGTTTAGCATACGAGGAATCCATTAAGCTAACCAATAGTTATGCCCGACAGTACGCCCTTAACATTGAAAGTTGGATAAACCAAGATTTTGCTGTAACCCGGACGCTTGCTGCAGCATTCATGGAGTACAAGCAAATGCCCTTTGATCAATGGCAAAAGCTAATCTACCCCATGTACAATAGGGTTATTCTAACCACTCCACATATAGATGCTTACTGGGATAGCTGGGAGCTAAGCAATCTTGACCCCAACTGGACACTCCCTTATGGCCGGCACTTCTACATAGTTTATAAGCAAGATGGGGTTTACAAAACAAAAGCTGAAATGCGCAGCTTAACCGGCGATCCCCCAACCTACGGTAGTATGAAAAGTGCCGCCAAGGAGATCATTGTTGAACCATACATATCGGAACTCCAACGGGGACAAATGATGACCACCCTCTCATCGCCACTTCTCGAAAATGGTAAGTTTATTGGTTTAATTGGTGCTGACCTAATACTTACCCGCTTTCAGCAACTGGTAAATACCATTAAACCTTACCCCAATAGCTACGCCTTTTTACTATCATATAAGGGTGTTTTTATTGCCCACCCCGATTCCTCAATTTTCAAAAAGAATATAACCGAAGTATTACCTGAGTTTAATAATCAACACAACATACTAGCCCAGGTTCAGAAAGGGAAAGCCTTTAGCTTCACCCATCAAAATAACAAAGGTGATAAGATTTACTACACTTTTGAACCTATCCGAATAGGTAATACACAAACACCTTGGTCAATTGCAATTGCTGTTCCTGTAACCGATATTATGGCTCAAGCAAACAAGAGCTACAACACAAGCCTCTTCATCGCCTTGGTAGGTTTACTGGTAATTATTTTTATGGTTTACTTTGTTTCCAACAACATTACACTGCCCATTAAAAAAATCACCCAAATACTTAATGAATTTGCAAAGGGAAAGATTGTAAGCAGCATTGATATTAGAACCTCATCGAACGATGAAATAAGCCAAATGGTTGAGGCGGTAAGCGCCTCGCTTGCTGGTGTAAACTCCAAAACCTCATTTGCCCGCGAGATTGGTGCAGGAAACCTAAATGTTGACCTTGCGCTGCTAAGCGACGAGGATCAGCTAGGTAAGTCGCTTATTGAAATGCGCGATAATCTCCGTAGAGCTCGTGATGAAGAAGAAAAACGAAAAATTGAGGAGGAAAAGAAGCGGTGGACCAATGAGGGAATGGCAAAGTTTGGTGAAATACTTCGTCAGAACAACAATAACCTTAGCCTGCTAAGCCAGGAACTTATTAAAAACCTTGTTTGGTACCTGAACGCTCAGGTTGGTGGGTTATTTGTTTTGAACGAAAACAAGGAAACTGGCGATAAAACCGTCGATATGGTTGCCATGTTTGCCTACGACAGGAACAGGGTTATGCAACGAAGCTACCATTTTGCCGAAGGTCTTATTGGTGCTTGCGCTGCTGAACGCGATGCTATCATTTTAAAAGAAGTTCCACAGGATTATATAGAGATTACCTCAGGGCTTGGTGGTATTAACCCCAATTACATAATAGTTGTTCCCTTGATATTTGAGGAGGAGGTTATGGGGGTTATTGAAATTGCCTCGCTTCAGGAGTTTAAAGAACACGAGGTTCAGTTCCTCAAGGATATTGCCAAAAGCATTGCATCGACCCTGCATACCGTAAAGGTTAATACCCTGACCGCTGAACTTTTAATGAAATCCAAAGAGCAAGCGGAAATGATGGCTGCCCAGGAGGAAGAGATGCGTCAGAACATGGAGGAACTACAAGCCACCCAGGAAGAGGCTGCCCGTAAAACCCTTGAACTCGAAGGGTTAGTTAATGCCCTGAATGCTGCTGCTTTTGTTATGGAGTACGATACCAAGGGTTACGTGATTAACATCAATGATAGTTACCTCAACTTCCTTGGAGCCAATCGTGACGACATAATTGGATTGCACCATGCAGAGAACCTTATACTGTCCGAGACCGAAAAGGCCTCGTACGATAAGATGTGGAGCGATATTCTCAGGGGAAATATCCGTAAGCATAAAACCCGCATTAGGGTTAATGGACAGGAACATCTACTTCTTGAGACCTACACTCCAATTTTTGACCATAGCGGTCAACTGTTGAAAATTCTAAAAATTGCAACGGATATTACCAACATTTAAAAGGAAATATCAACCAAGTATCCTGAATGATTCCGAATATTGATTACAATACCTGATTCAAAAATCAGGTATTGTCCTTTTATACCAACCAGTTTCCCCTCAATTGCATTAACTTTTTCCAGGTTAACGGATCTTACCTTATCTGAAAGTTGAATTACTGGATAGCTTACACGGTAAACCACATCGCTTTCAGGAATGTAACTTAAATTTTTACCATTTATAAATTCAAGTGCTTTTGCTTTATGGGTCAAAAAATCGGGCGGTAGCTCGCTTGAATCGGTGAGCATACGTTGCCAAGCCGTTTTATCGGCAAAAATCTTTTTTAGCTCTACCTCAACCAATCCTGCAGTATAACGGTTAGGAGTATGACAGATCTTAACGGCAAAGGTTGCTCCCTGATCAACCCATCGGGTGGGTATTTGGTGATACCTTGTTACACCAACCTTTAAACCGCCAGTCCATGCCAGGTAAACGTAGTGTTGCACAAGACAATTTGCCTTTGCAAATTCCAAATCGCGGGCAATACCCTCGTGTGCTCTGCACAGTTCAGGCCTTAAAACGCACTCCTCCGCTTCCGGTACCTTTATAAAACATGGGTAACAAAACCCCTGACCAAACAGCTTCTTTGTTTCACGCCCACAATGAATACAGCGATTAATATTTAGGTACTTCAGCCCTATACCTTTACCAATTAGTTCTGAAAGGTTTACCCTACCTGAATCAAGATCAAGAAAATACTCTGGACTAATACTAACATCATTGCCAGTATTAGTGAACCCCATTTTTGTAAGCACACCTTTCATGGCAGATTTATCTTAATTAGAAAGTTGCATTTTACACATGCTCTCCTTTGAAATTGCTAAAACACAGAATAAAGAACATAGCTCAACCAGTGAGTTATAAAGATAAACATTTAGAAGAAAGCTTAAGGTTCTACAAAAAGACTGCAATGTTAAACCATGTTAAATACACTACTATGTATTGCATAGTATTATTTTATCGCTTATATTTGTAATGAATAAATACTAGTTATTGCATTGCAACAAACAAAAAGTCAAACCAAACAGCATGAGTTATGAAACGTACAATTTCAGTGAGTTTAAACGGTAAAGCCTATATGCTTGAAGATGATGCCTACTATGCCCTAGATCGATATCTTAAGGGTCTGGAGGCTCACTTTGCAAACGACCCCAACAAAAAGGAAATAGTTGGCGATATTGAAAGTAGGATTGCCGAACACTTCGATGAGTTCATAAAGGTTCCAGGGCAAGTGGTAAACCTTGAAGAGGTTAATCGGGTAGTTCACCTAATGGGGAACATTAACGACTTTGACCCAACAAACACTAAAGCGTCTTCCGAAAATGACAGGGTGTACCCAAAACTTTACCGCGATGTGGACGATAGAATTTTAGGGGGGATATGCACGGGAATGGGACACTACTGGAAAGTTGATCCCGTTCTTTTCCGTTTGGTATTTTTCCTGCTAACCCTTTGGGGCGGTCTAGGAGTGCTAATCTACATTGTTTTATGGGTAGTTGTTCCACCCGCCATTACCCCAACACAAAAACTTGAGATGAAGGGTGAAAAAATAAATGTTAACAATATGTAACCCATTTTTTACAGCAAAGAATGGGTTGAATCAGAAAATATGCACAACATAATAAATACACCTAAGTTGAAGCCATGAATCAGGAAATAGAGAATGCTAAAGCACAAATGCGAAAGGGCGTACTTGAGCTATGTGTTTTGACAGTACTATCGAGAGGCGATGCTTACGCAAACGACCTTATAAACCAGCTTAAACAGGCAAAAATGATAGTAGTTGAAGGTACTATTTACCCCCTACTTACTCGGCAAAAGAATGCTGGTTTGCTCACCTATCGATGGGAAGAGTCGCCGCAAGGCCCTCCAAGGAAGTACTATTCGCTAACCGAAGAAGGCAAAGAGTATCTTGCTGAACTGCTAAATAGTTGGGATGAACTGGTTGAAATGGTTAGCGCTATTCGCAATCAGAAAAATGATTAATTTTTAGGTACTATTACGATTTTACCATTAATAAAAAACAAATGAATACAACTGTAAATGTAAGTATTGGAGGCTACTCTTTCACACTGGAAGAAAATGCATACAATACGCTCCAGGAGTACCTTAACACGGTTAAGGTAAAACTTGGCAACGATAAGGTAGCCCAGGAAACTGTGAACGATATTGAATTCCGAATAGCAGAATTGCTATCCGAGAAAATTACCTTAGGTCAAGTGGTTACCAATGAAATGGTAACGCCAATAATTGAGCAAATAGGTAAACCTGAAGATATTGGTGAAAATAACGACTCAACCAGCAATAAACAGTACCGTCCAAAACGTTTATATCGTAACCCCGACGATTCAATTATTGCTGGCGTTTGCGGTGGACTGGCAGCTTACTTCAGGGTCGACCCCCTAGTTTTTAGGATTTTATTTATTGCTCTCTTATTCCTTAAAGGATTTGGCTTACTACTTTACATTCTACTTTGGATTGCAATGCCAAAAGCAAAGACCCCATTCCAAAAAATGGAAATGATGGGCGATACCGAGAACATTGATGAAATTGGCAGGCGTGTTCGAAAAGAGATTAGCAATGCAAGTGATAATCTAAAAAAATCAAAGGCAGGTAACACTGTTAATAAATTAATAAACCTTTTCGGACAGGTTATGCTCTACCTGTTAAAAGCCATGCTTGTTATTGTAAAAGTAATTTCAATTACCATAGGAGTTCTTTTAATCGTTAGCATGCTACTTATTTTTATAGCCCTTGTTGGCGCTGTGTTTTTTGCATCGTATAGTCCCGATTTTTCCGGAGTTATTGGTGGCGTTGGAATGACACTCAATGAAATTATTGCATCTGTTCTTGATATTAGTAGTAGCTACTGGATTACAATCCCACTATTTTTAACCCTGGCCATACCAATTGTTGCACTAATTTATGCTGGAATACGAATTCTTTTCAGGTTCAGGGCTAAAGATGGCACTATAGGCATTATTGCTACAGTAATTTGGGCCGCTGCTGTTGTAACCCTTTCAGTCACATTTTTCTTCCAGATGCGAGGCCTCTCTGTTAGCGAAAAAGTGGTAAAGGAATTTGAAGTTTCGCCAGTAAATAACAACTCCAAGATTGTACTGTGTAAATCATACAACTACTTGACCGATAGTACATCATCGATAGAGGAAAAGGTTCAAATTTTCGATTGGAAAGTTTTTACACTAAAAGGGAAACATCATCTTGCAGGCTCGCCAACTCTTATAATTGAGAAAAGCTTTGAAGCGAAACCAAGATTTGAGGTAATACGCAGAGCAAGAGGGGTAAATAGCTTTACAGCTAAAAATAATGCTAAAGATTTAGTTTACTCCTTAACATTAAACGACACCCTGGCCATTCTGGATCCGTTATACATTATCCCTGAAAAAACAAAGTGGAAAAACCAGAGCATAACCATTAAGCTCTATTTGCCTGAAGGGTACGGTGTTTACCTTGACGAAACGCTATCCGATATCCTTGATGAATATCAACCCTACAGCAACTACTGGCCCGATGAAATGGTTGGGAAAACATGGATTATGACCGCAAACGGTTTGCGTATAGCGAGGTAAATAAATTTTTAAAAAAAATTTTGAGGTTTACTACATTAGTATTAATTTTGCATTGCTTTAAAAAAGCGATAGGATTGACCTATGGTGTAATGGTAGCACAGCAGATTTTGGTTCTGTTAGTCTAGGTTCGAGTCCTGGTAGGTCAACCAAAGCCCCTGAATAAGGGGCTTTTTTATTTTAGAACCGGAAATAGATAAACGGCTTAAGCTCCATAGTTTGAAATTGAATGAGAACAACTACTACCAACAGAGCTGCAAAAAGCTTTAAACTTAAAGGCATAGCAATAAACCGACCCCGCAGGTACTCCTTGGCATTATAGGGCAATAAGTGGACAATAAAGCCCAACGCAAGAACCAGGAATACATCGGAAAAGGCCAAAGCAATATCCGGGACAGTTTTTATACCGAAATTGGTAAATATTTGGCTTAGCATATCGGTTGCCTCATTAAAATCATTTGCCCTGAAAAAAATCCACGACAAGCAAACCACATTAAAGGTGATAATGCCCCAGACCAATCGGGTTGAATGTCTCTCGCTATTAATGTTTACTAATCTTAGGTTGGATAGCAACTTTTCAATTGCCAATCCAACCCCATGAATTCCACCCCAAACAACAAATTTCAGATGTGCGCCATGCCATAAACCACCAAGTAGCATGGTTATTAACAGGTTTATGTATGTTCTTATCCTTCCCTTTCGGTTTCCTCCTAAGGGAATATATAGGTAATCCCTCAACCACGACGATAGCGATATTTGCCACCGGTGCCAGAAATCGGTTAAGCTGGTTGCTTTGTAGGGAGAGTTAAAATTGATTGGAAGCTTAAAACCAAGCAAAAGGGCTACTCCTATTGCAATATCGGTGTAGCCTGAAAAATCGCAATAAATCTGCATGGCATAGCCATAGGTGGCCAGTAGGTTTTCAAAACCTGTATGGCTGAGGGGATTACTAAAAACCCTATCGACAAAGTTTACCGACAGGAAATCGGAAATTACCATTTTTTTCACCAACCCAGCAAGTACTAGAAAAAGTGCATGGCCAAACTCGTTTTTGCTTAATTCATACCGCCTGTATATTTGCGGAATAAACTCTGCAGCACGCACAATTGGGCCTGCAACCAGCTGAGGGAAAAACGAAACGTAAAATGCAAAATCAATAATGTTTCTGACCGGGGCGACTTTCCCCCGGTAAACATCAACAGTATAGCTTATGGTTTGAAAGGTATAGAATGAAATTCCAACAGGAAGCAAAATGGTGGTAGTGTCAAATTTCGTATTAAGGAGGGCGTTGCCCCAAAGGGCAAGATGATTAACAACTGTTAGGTTGATACCTAGAAGGTTATTGAGCAAATCAACAATAAAGTATGCATACTTAAAGTACGACAATACTAATAGGTTTACCAAAACACTTAAGGCTACAAGCAGTTTTCTGTTTATCTTGCTACCCGATTTAGCTATTGCTAATCCAATTGAGTAATCGACCAATGTTGAAAACAGAAGAAGTGAGAAAAATAACCCGCTTGATTTAAAGTAGAAGAAAAGGCTAAATACCAAAAGGTAAGCGCTTCGTATAACCGGACGGTTGTATACAAACGTGTAACCAGCCAGTAAAACACCAAAGAAAACCCAAAAGGAAAGCTGGGTGAACATCAGGGAGTCACCCTCGGTGTAGTGAAGAAAGTTCAGAACTATTTCCTTAATATTGATCATAACAATTGGCTACTCAATAAAACCTGAATTATACAGCGCATTATAAAACAACTCGCCTTGGAGCTGATAACCTTTTGCTGTAAGATGAACCCCATCGGGGGCTGCAAGACCATACCTAATCCATCCCTGAATACTTCCCTTTCCACCCATAAGGCTATAGAAATCCCACACCGGTAGTTGATGTTTGGTTGAAATCTCTTTAATAACATTGGACGCCACCTGCACCCTGATGTTCATGTACTTACGATTTAAAAGATGATCGTTTGGCGTGGTAAGAATTATCAATGGGTTAGGTAAAGCGCTTTTTATTGTGTTAACTAAATTTTCCTGATCACGTGCGAAATTGAGACTATCGAATAAGTTTGAATATGCATCATTGGTACCAAGCGAAACTATTACTATATCGGGTTTAACCAATTTGATATTGGGGAGCAATTGTTTTGCCAATGAAAATCCGTGGACGGTTGCACCATTTAAGCCTACAGAACTAAGAGAGAATTTCGATTTTGTGTTCCAAAGATTCACACCATAAACTGTACACTCAAAATCATTTTTTGCCCTAAACCCTATTACAACACTATCAACTTCGCTCTCAAGTTCAAACTCAGCAAAATTGTCATGTAAAATAGGATTTACATTTTTGGGTTCAACCAGAATAGGAGTCAAGTTGGATGAGGCAGATTGGTAGAATACACCTACCCTGTTTACCTGTGTTTTGAAGAGGGCGTTAGGCTTTACTTTAAACGATAGGGTTGCAAGGCTATCGGTGGTTTTAACTGCAACCCTAAAAATACCTGCATCAACTGGAGCTTTGGCTCCGTTTACCTTTTGGTACTCCCATCGGCCAGTATGGTATGAGGTGTACTCAACAGGATTATTTGAACCCATTACTGAGTAAGGGAAAACCAATCCGGGCGATACATACTGGCTTTGGAACTCGCGTGCAAGAAGCATTTTTACTGTTCTCGATAATATTCCAGCCTGCACATGTGAATCGCCAATATGAACAATTGTTAGTGGCTTACTGGGTTTAACTAATATTTTTTGGCCAAAGAAATTTTTTATTGTGTTAGCGGAATGGTTGAACAATAAAATGGCAGGTGATTTTGTGGGTACAAGTAGGCTTACCTGATATGGCAAGAGTGTCAAGATTAAAAAAATGGCAAATCCGGTAATATGTAGTACTAACCTATTCATAGCTTACTGAATCGGTGAAAGCAGTGGTCTGGTTATCATTACTCAAATTGTTATTACCTAAGGCCATTAGCAATGCATTAGCCATTTTTTGGCCAAAGCGCTTAGCCCCATAATTTGTAAAGTGGGTATAATCCTTTGTTGCAAGGGGAGGTTTAGAGTTAACCCATTCAATTATTGATCCTTCCCCACCCATAGCGGAATACCCATCCCAAAACAAAGCTCCATTACCTAAAGCCGCTTTTCTTTGTGCTTGCAGCACTTTTTCAACGCTTGGGTTCGATTTCAGCTCGCCATCGAACCGGTTGGCCATATCGGAAACCCCAACAACTAAAATATCGGCTTGTGGAGCAAAACGCTTAACCGCTTTTATTTGCTGCTCCATAAGCTTTTGGTAGTAGGCATAGCTTGATAGGTTCGAGGGAACCACATTGATTCCAAACTGCATTATAACCAATCGGACATTTAGTATCCTGTAAATTTCCGAGGCAACCCCTGAATCGAAATGGTTAAAAAAGTTACCTGATGTTCCCCTTAATGCAATATTGTTAACACTAACACCGCTGCCCGATTCGGCCAGTAAGCCATAAAGCTTAACGGTAGATGGATTCCTTAATTGAATTGAGATTCTCTCAAAACGGCTGGGGAGGTTTACATTTACCAATTTCACTTTACTGTAAGGCACAACCTGAGTCTCTAGGGTATCGGTTCCATCAACTATAATTTTTAATGCATAGGAAGAATCAGAGTTACCTGAAACTATGCTTAAGGTGTTAAAGCTTTGCTTAGAGTTAACCTTTATGGAAACAATCTCGCGATACAAATTCGACGGGGCAACCTCAGCAATTGACCCAAGCACACAATCGGGCTTTTGTGTTGGTTTGGCCTTAACCGTTGAATTTACGTTTACATGCTCTGATAAGCTAACCCTAAAGCCGTACGGCAAATACTCAGTATTCCAAATTGGAATTAGACCCAAACCCTTCCCACCGTACTTTTCCTGAAGGGCAGCTCTCAGCTGGCTGGTAATCCTATCACCTTCAATTTGCGAATCGCCATAATGCAGCACTCGAACCGTTGTGGCTTCATCGCTATTCCTATATATAGCGCTAATAAAGGAACCTAACGCATTAATACCCTGTGGCATTTCAAGGTGTAAGGTTCCGGCTGTAACAATATTTTTTTGGGGAGCTATTGCTGAATCGCTACTCGCTTTTACAGGTTCTACATACAATGAATCCAAATTCGGGATTGACTCTTCTGTTATTGTCTTTACTTTTGAATTTACATCGGGTTGAATGGAATCGGTTTTGCTGGATGCTATTTTTATATTGTCTCCAGCTAATTGCTCAAAGGGTTTTGGAAAACGAAACAAAAAATCATCTACCCTAAAGGTGCTACCTGGCACAATTATGGATAGTAATGTGTAAAGAATTGCTACCAATAACAGGAAACCCAACGTATGGTACGGCTTGTTCATGAAATATTTAATGCTAACGGATTTTAAATGTAATTGTTTTTGATAAATGGTGTATATTAGGTAGCAATAATTAGAAAGTAATTTTGCTTTTAAATTTGATAAATAGTAACTTACAGGTTGTAATAATGGCAATGATAAGAGTGTTACATAATCCACGATGCGCAACCAGCCGGAAGGGGCTGGAGTACCTGAACTCAAAAAATATCAATTTTGAAGTAATAAACTATTTGTCCACCGGCCTAAGTCGCGATATTGTGAAAGAGATTTTGCTTAAATCAAACCTAAAACCCATTGAACTGGTAAGGACTAAGGAGGAATACTACAAGAAATTTCTGAAAGGCAAGAATTTTAACGATGAGGAATGGATAGAGATACTTACTCAAAACCCAAAACTTTTAAAACGCCCAGTTGTGATTGGTAAATATAAAGCAGTAATAGGTATACCTGTAGAAAATATCGATAAAGTTTTATAAACTTCCATAGCCATGAAATTAGGAAATTTAATTTTAGCCGCACTTACACCGCTATTATTCTCCCCAACAGCATTTTCGCAAAATGCCGATTTGGTAAGCATGGAGAATGAAATTCTTAAAATGGTGAACGAGCATAGGAAATCGATTGGTAAATCGGAATTGGTGTTTAACGATTATGTTCGCAAAGAAGCATACATTCATTCCCAGAACATGGCATCGGGCAAGGTAACATTTAGCCACAAGGGATTCGATGAACGCTTTAATCGGTTAAGCGGTTTTCTGGAAATTACAACCGGAGCCGAAAACATTGCAAATGGCCCATTTAATGCAAAACACATTGTTAGTGGTTGGCTTGCCAGTCCTCCCCATAGAAAAAACATTGAAGATGATTTTAACCTTACAGGAATAGGAATAGCCAAAGCTCCAAATGGCACATACTTTTATACCCAGATATTTGTAAAAAGCGCTGAGAAACCTAAGGTTGTACCCAGGGAGTACGAGGCAGAACTTTTACAGCTGATAAATAACCACCGTAAGGGTCTTGGGCTACCTGCCATAAAAAACGACGAAGGTATTCATACCGAGGCACTCGGGTACTCCCAGCAAATGGCTGCAGGCAAAGTTCCTATTGGCCCACCGAGTTTCGACAATCCAATTAAATCGCTAATGCGTAGATATAAAGCATCAAAAATGGTAGAGCTTATTGGATATGATTACCTCAAACCCAAGGAACTATTTGATGCCTGGATGAGCAGCACTAGCCAGCGCGATATTATAGAGGGGAATTTCAACCTAACGGGAATTGGAGTTTACCAGTCAGTAAACGGTAAAGTGTTTGTTACCCAGGTGTTTCTGCTTCAGTAACCAACCTAAAACTAAATACCATGGCAACACCGGAATTCTTTTACCAGGAAAGATTTCCTTTGGAGAAGGATGATACTGAATACTATCTCCTAACAAAGGATTTTGTTTCATCAGCAAAGTTTGAGGGCGAAGAGATTTTAAAGGTCGACCCGGAAGGTTTGGCATTTCTTGCCCGCACCGCAATGCACGACATCTCTTTCTTTTACAGGGCTGAACATGTAAAGCAAATTGCTGCAATTCTGGGAGATCCGGAAGCCAGTAAAAACGATAAGTTTGTAGCATTGGTCTTGCTCCGCAACGCCGAGATTGCAGCCAAAGGGGTTTTACCGCTATGCCAGGATACAGGTACTGCTACTGTGTTTGCCAAAAAGGGGCAAAGGGTTTGGACTGGCGCCAATGACTACGAGGCACTTTCGCGTGGTATCTACAAAACCTACACCGAGGAAAATTTGCGTTACTCCCAAACCGTACCCCTTGACATGTATACCGAGAAGAACTCGGGGACAAACCTACCTGCCCAAATCGATATTTACTCAACTTACGGCAATGAGTACGAGTTCCTCTTTATAGCAAAAGGGGGAGGTTCCGCCAATAAAAGTATGCTTTTCCAGGAAACCAAGGCACTACTGAACCCCGAAAAGCTGGAAGCATTTTTAGTTGAAAAAATTAAGAATTTGGGTACAGCCGCTTGTCCACCCTACCATATTGCCATAGTAATTGGAGGAACATCGGCCGAGGATACACTGAAGACCGTAAAGTTGGCATCGGCAAAATACCTCGATAATCTGCCAACCTCAGGTAACATTCACGGTAGAGCATTCAGGGATAAAGAGCTGGAAGAGAAAATTCTTAAAGCCACCAACAGCATAGGAATTGGTGCTCAGTTTGGCGGTAAATACCTTGCCCTTGACATACGAATTATACGCCTTCCCAGGCATGGTGCATCATGTCCGGTAGGAATAGGGGTATCGTGTATTGCCGATAGAAATATTAAGGCAAAAATTAACAGCCAAGGGATTTGGATTGAGAAGCTGGAGAAGAATCCGGGCAAATATATCCACGACCAATGGCGTAAGCCTGAAGAAAACGATGCTATAAAAATCGATTTGAATCAACCCATGCAAGCAATTCTTTCGGAACTCACCAAGTACCCTGTAGGCACAAGGCTTTCGCTCACCGGGCCAATTATTGTAGCCCGCGATATTGCCCATGCAAAGCTGAAAGAGCGGTTAGATAAGGGTGAAGGGTTACCCGAATACGTTAAAAATCACCCTATTTACTATGCTGGTCCGGCAAAAACACCAGCCGGAATGCCCTCGGGTTCGTTTGGTCCAACTACTGCAGGGCGAATGGATTCATATGTTGACACATTCCAATCGCAGGGTGCAAGCCTGGTGATGATTGCCAAGGGTAACCGCAGCCAGGCTGTAACCGATGCCTGCAAGAAATATGGAGGTTTCTACCTCGGGAGCATTGGCGGTCCTGCAGCCATACTAGCCCAGGAAAACATTAAAAAGGTTGAACTAATTGAGTTCCCTGAACTGGGAATGGAGGCGGTGTACCGAATTGAGGTGGTTGATTTCCCTGCATTTATACTGGTTGATGACAAAGGAAACGACTTTTACAAGCAGATTAAGTAGCTTCTTAAGGCTTTCGAAATAAAAAAGGCCCGTTAACAGGGCCTTTTGCTTTTAGTATTTTTCATTTTAAATGATCAGCATAGCATCGCCGTAAGTGCCAAAGCGGTATTTCTCCTTAATGGCAACCTTGTAAGCATCCATAACCTGATCGTACCCGCCAAATGCACAAACCATCATTAGGAGGGTTGATAAAGGCAAGTGGAAGTTTGTAACCAGCATGTTTGGTACAGCAACCTCGTATGGCGGGAAGATAAACTTGTTAGTCCACCCGCTGTATGGCTTTAGGAAGCCATCGGTTGTCACGGAGCTCTCAAGGGTGCGTAGCACGGTTGTGCCAACAGCGCAAACGTTGTGCTGGTCGCGTTTGGCCTTGTTAATGATGTTGGCGGCATCGTCACCTATCCAGATCTGTTCCGAATCCATTTTGTGCTTGGTCAAATCCTCAACATCAACAGTTCTGAAGTTGCCTAAGCCAACATGAAGGGTAATCTCGGCAAAGTTTATTCCTTTAATCTCAAGCCGTTTGAGCAGATGCTTGCTGAAATGCAGGCCTGCGGTTGGAGCTGCAACTGCACCCTCGTGCTTGGCGTAAACGGTTTGGTAACGCTCACGATCTTCGGGTACAGCCTCGCGCTGTAGGATATGCTTTGGAACAGGCATCTCGCCTAACCTGTAAAGGGTTTCCTTAAACTCCTCGTATGAGCCGTCGAAAAGGAAACGCAGGGTACGTCCACGGCTGGTGGTGTTGTCAATAACCTCAGCCACCAGAACATCATCTTCGCCAAAATAGAGCTTATTGCCTATTCGGATTTTACGGGCAGGGTCAACTAAAACATCCCATAGCCTTTGCTCCCGGTTCAACTCACGGAGAAGGAACACCTCTATTTCAGCCCCAGTCTTTTCCTTATTGCCGTATAGGCGTGCTGGAAAAACCTTTGTGTTGTTGAATACTAAAACGTCGTGTTCGTTCAGATACTCAATAATATCCTTAAAAATCCGATGTTCAATTTTCCCGGTTTTCCTGTTCAACACCATTAGCCTCGATTCATCCCTGTTCTCAACAGGAAATTTTGCAATTAAATCTTTTGGCAGATTGTACTTAAATTGCGATAGCTTCATATGTATAGTTTTACTTCAATTTACACAAAGATATAACTTGCCACCAGGCGTTGTCAACAGTTTTACCCTTAATTTATAGGAATTTGCAAAGATAATCTATTATTTTAGAGCATGTGCACCTTATACGGCAATATTTAGCTTTGGTTACCCAAATCGGAAAGTTTTTTTTCCACCTCAGCAATTGATAAGGCTTGCTCAATTGAGAAAATACCACTACGCGTACGCCGTAACTCAACCAGATGTGCTCCTGTGCTTAGGGCCTTACCAATATCGCGGGCTAAGCCTCTAATGTAGGTACCCTTGCTACAAGCTATTTTTATTGTTAGAAACGGTAAATCGAAACCGATAAGTTCAATGCTATGAATCTCGATTGGAACCGGTTCAAGCTTAGGATCGATACCCTTACGAGCATACTCGTAGGCACGTTTTCCGTTAACATACTTTGCTGAGAATGCAGGGGGTTCCTGCAACTGCCAGCCAGTAAAATTCTTTAAAGTTGCTTCAACTAATTCCCGAGTCACGTGGTCAAAGGGGTAAACAGCATCAACATCGGTCTCCAAGTCGAACGATGGGGTTGTTTCGCCAAGCTTGATTTTAGCAATGTACTCCTTATTGTCGGCCGTAAGCTCCATAACCCTTTTGGTAGCTTTCCCGGTACAAATTACCAATAGGCCCGTAGCCAATGGGTCAAGGGTTCCTGCATGGCCAATTTTAGTTGATTTTTCGCCAGTGTATTTTTTAATCAACGATCGTAACTTCCCCACAACATCGAACGAAGTCCAATCGTATGGCTTATCGATAAGTAATATGGTACCCTCCTTAATGCTCTCGAAACGGTTTACCTCCATGGGCTAGGCTAAAAACAGTGCAACTATTCCAACCAGTGCACAGTAAAGTGCAAACCAGTAAAGATTCCCTTTCCGAACAATGCGAAGCATGAATGAGCAGGCCAAAAAGCCCGATACAAATGCAGCAACAAATCCTGCAACAATGGGCGCAGTAATGGTGTTTGAAATATCACCTTTAATAATATCGAGAAAAACAGCTCCAAGTACGGGAATAATAACCATAAGAAATGAAAAACGAGCTACCTCATCGCGGTCCTTGCCAAGCAAAAGTCCGGTAGAGATGGTAGCGCCCGAACGACTTAACCCGGGCATAACGGCAACAGCCTGGGCTAGACCTATAACAACAGAGTCGAAATATCCTACTGGCTTTGTGTTTTTGGGTTTTACTAATCGGGTTAAAGCAAGTAGAATGGCGGTAACAAGCAACATGGAACCCACTACCAATAAATTTCCCTCAAAAAGAGTCTCAATTTGGTCCTTGAATAAAACACCTATAATACCAACAGGAACCGCTGATATTATAAGCTTAAATACGTAATGGGTTTGGCTGTTCAGCTTTAAGCTGAAGAATCCCGAAAATAAATCGATTATCTCCTTACGGAAAACAAGTAGGGTGCTTAAAACCGTAGCCACATGAACTGCAATGCTAAACTCCAAGTTGTCTTCGAGTTGAACCCCAAGCAAAGCCTTCGATAGTTCAATGTGTCCGCTACTACTTACAGGTAAGAACTCGGTTAAACCCTGAATAATGCCAATAATTATGGCCTCAAAAATGGTCATTTCAAATACTTTTTAATGAAAAAAATTAGCTATCCTTTTTCTCGCGTTTCATTATGGCGTAACCCACAAATGCGAACCCAAATAGTACAACAACGGGGGCAAGCGTAATACGTCGGAAGCTGAAAATGTCGGGGTTGAACACATTGGGGTCAGTTGATCCACCGCCTGCCATGAGAATGAAACCCAGAACTATTATGGCAAAGCCAATTATCATCAGCTTATAGTTCATCCAGCTTAAGGGAAAAAGATTCTCTTTTTCCTGTATCTCCTTTTTGGGGGTATTTTTTGCAGACATAACTGTTAATTTTATCGGGTTAATAGTAAAGATCATCGGTGCTTGAACGTAAAAATTTATTCACTGCCATCAGGGTTGCCAAAAAGTTAATAACTATTCCAATTGCAGTAATTGCTGCAAATACAAGCACAATGCTTGGCGGATCGAGGATGGCAAGCAAATCGGTAACCTCCTTGTTTATAGCATACAGCAATCCTATTAACAAAGCAATGGCAATAAAGGAAGCGTATAGGGCATGTAAAATGCTTTTCAGCAGGAAAGGTCGTCGTATAAAACCCCAGCTTGCCCCAACTAATTTCATGGTGTTAATGATAAATCGCTTGGAGTAAACGGACAACCTAATAGTATTGTTAATGAGCACAAGGGAAATGAAAAGCATCAGTCCTGCAAATGTCAGTATCACCAAGCTAATACTACTAACATTATCGTTAACCAGATTGATGAGTGAGCGCTGGTAGTCAACCTCCTTTACCTGGGGGAAACGCTTTAACCACCCCTCAATACGTGCAATGCTATCGTTATTGGCGTAATCGGCCTTAAGCCTTGCCTCAATGTATGCATTTAATGGGTTGTATCCCAGGTAGGCAATAAAATCCTCGCCAAGCTCATTGGCCATCATTTTAGCGGCATCCTGCTGTGTGAAGTACTGGGTTGATTTTATGTAGATACTAGCATCGAGCTGCTTTTTCAGGTAAAGGGCATCGGCATCGGTAACTCCCTCGTTCAGGTAAATATCGAACCCAATGTTTTCCTTAACGTACGCTGAAAGTTTCTTTGCGCTAATAACCAAAACCCCGAGCAAACCCAAAGTAAAAAGCACTAAGGAGATGCTTATTATTGATGAGATATAGGAACTCCTCAACCTCCCTTTAGTTGCCCTGTTTACTGAATTAGCCATTTACTCCTTAAATGTTTTATACAAACTAAAGCTTACCCAACCAACAAAGGTAAGTATTAATAGCAACGATGAAGCCAAATCGATATACATTCCTTTTTTCCACATAGGCGGGTCAAATACAAACTCAATTTCATGGTTACCAGCAGGTATTTGCATGGCTCTTAACACGTAATTTACCCTGAAATGATCGGCTGGTTTGCCATCGAGGTACGCTTGCCAACCTTTGGGATAGTAAATCTCGGAGAAAACAGCTAGCTGAGAAACAGGCGAATCGCTCCTATACTTCAGCCTATTAGGACGGTATTCAGTAAGTTCAATCTTACCCTGACCCGATTTACCCTGCTCAAAACCTCTAAGGTATTGCTCAAATCGCTTATCGACTACTGCTATTGATTTTGGGTTGAGGCCATTCAGGGCCTCAATCTCCTCATCGGCATTATTAACAACTTTAACTGAGTCCACAAACCATGCATGGCCTAGTGCATCGGGGTTGTATACTGCAACGGGACCTTCCTTACCGGGTTGTATAATATACTTTGTGTTTAACATGTTAAACACAGCAATATTACCCTTGGATAGATGAAAATCAATTAAATCCTGATAGCGACGCAGCTTGGCTCCATGGTATCCGCCAATTGATTTATGGAAATAGGATGTGGATGCATCGTTGAATGGGCTAACGGTAAGGTTAAACACACGAAAATTTGGATCGTTATCGGCTAGTATCTGCTTATCGGCATCGGTTGGGGTAAAGGGGGCTTCAACCTGCTGGGGTAACTCAAAGTTCTTGTTATCCATAAAGCGCTTGTTTACTACCCACAAATCAACAGTAATGAGCAGGCCCAGCAAGGCAAAGAATAGTGTTGGCTTCAACTTTTTCATGTAGTAAAGCGCAATGGTAACTGCACCGGCAAGTACAAAGAATAGTGAGCGGAAAGCATCGTTCCACATCAGCGCTTGCCTATCCTTGCGCATTACCTCAACAATCTCCTTGGGCCAACCCAGCTGATTGTCAATTGAACCGCTAAAGGATAACATTCCCTTGCCAAGCAGCAGGAACAGCAGACAAATTCCTCCAACCAATCCCACTGACCATTTAAATGCTTTCCAAAAATCATCCTTTGTAACCTTGCCTTCAACTATTTCCTTAAGGGCAAGTATTCCTAGCAAAGGAATGGTTAACTCAGCTATAACCAGTATCATCGATACCGTTCGGAACTTGTTGTAAAAGGGGAAATAATTCAGGAATAAATCGGTAAGAAAATTAAAATTTTTACCCCATGAGAGCATTATTGCCAGAACAGTAACCCCAAACAAAAACCACTTAAATCTACCTTTAAGGATAAACATCCCGAATACAAAAAGAAAAACTACAATTGCACCAATGTAAACAGGACCAGAGGTTGATGGCTGCGGGCCCCAGTATGTGGGTAGGTTTTGTGCTATGGAACTGGCTTGACCATAGGGAACACCATTCTGCCTGAGAAAACGGAATGTTTCCGATTTTTCGCCAACATCCATGGTGCTTGAGCCGCCCATCAAATTAGGGATAAGCAGGTTAAAAGTTTCAGCTATTCCGTAACTCCACTGGGTTGCATAGTCCTTGTCCAGCCCCGAAGTTCTATTATCCCTATCATGGGTTAACTCAGATTTGCCTCTGATTGTATCCTTACCATAATCGTTAGTGAACCATAGGTAGGTAAAGTTAGCGCCAAAAGCCAGAACTGCTGCCAGAAGCAAAATACCGGTAGCTTTGGCAAACATCCTTAAGGCTTTAGCCTTAAATGCCTCAACAAAATAGTAGAGATAGACAGAGGCCATTACAAGTGCACCATAGTAGGTGATTTGCGGGTGCCCTGCATTGAGATTGAGTCCAAAAGCTAGTCCAAAAACTGCCAAACCAGCAAAAAGCTGTCCACGTAAAGCCAAAATCATTCCAGCAATTGTTGGGGCAACATATGCTATGGCATGAATCTTAGCGTTATGCCCTGCTCCAATAACTATGAGGAAATAGGTTGAAAGGCCATAGGCAATGGAACCCACTATTGCAAGCCAAGGGTTTACCCCAAAAACAAGAAGTAGAATATAAAATCCTAACATGGTTAGGAAAATATAGCTGGCAGGCCGTCCCACCACATTTAGGAAGCTATCGACATGCTTTAGCAGGTTTCCCTTGTAGCTAGCCGAAATGAGATATGCCGGCATTCCTCCAAACATGCTGTTTGTCCAAAGCGACTCCTCGCCTGTTTTTGCCTTGTAATCCAAAATTTCTTTCGCTGAGCCTTTCCACATAGCAATATCGTGCTGAGCTAGCCTTTTACCCTGTAGCTGTGGGTAGAAATAAGCTAACGGAATGGCCATGAAAAGCAGCAAGGCTACTATATGAGGCTTTATCTTACTAAATTTTGAATTCATGCCGGCAGGTGTTTATTTATATTTGACGTAGTAGGTTAGTTAGCGAAACCTTATCGTTCATTATCTCGCGCAGGCGCGATGCGGGAACACGCTCTTGCTCCATGGTATCGCGGTAGCGAATGGTTACCGTTTCATCGTCGAGCGTTTGGTGGTCGACGGTAATACAGAATGGAGTACCAATTGCATCGTGGCGGCGGTAACGCTTGCCAATAGTATCCTTTTCCTCGTACTGGCATGCAAAATCGAATTTTAGGTCGTCCATTATTTTGCGGGCCATCTCGGGTAATCCATCCTTTTTAACCAGTGGGAAAACAGCAAGCTTAACAGGAGCCAGGGCAGGCGGTATGCGAAGCACTACGCGCTCATCGCTGGTACCATCCTCCTTAGCCACTTTTTCCTCAGCGTAAGCAGCCGAAAGAACAAGCAGGAAAGTACGGTCTAAGCCAATTGATGTTTCAATTACGTAAGGAATATAGCTTTGGTTGATGTCGGGATCAAAGTACTGCAGCTTTTTACCCGAGTGCTTTTGGTGGTTAGCCAAATCGAAATCGGTGCGGGAATGAATCCCTTCCACCTCCTTAAACCCGAATGGGAATTCAAACTCGATATCGGAAGCGGCATTGGCATAATGGGCAAGTTTCTCGTGCTTATGGAAGCGGTACTTGCTGTCGCCAAACCCCATGGCGCGATGCCAACGCATGCGTTTCTCCATCCAGAACTCATACCATTTCATCTCCTCGCCAGGGCGAACAAAATACTGCATTTCCATTTGTTCAAACTCACGCATGCGGAATATGAACTGCCGGGCAACAATCTCGTTGCGGAAAGCCTTTCCCACCTGGGCAATTCCAAAAGGAATTTTCATACGCCCGGTTTTCTGAACGTTGATGTAGTTAACAAAAATACCCTGAGCGGTTTCGGGTCTAAGGTAGATTGTGTTTGCCTCATCGCTAACCGAGCCAAGCTTGGTTTCAAACATCAGGTTAAACTGGCGTACCTCAGTCCAGTTGCGGGTACCTGAAATGGGGCAAACTATCTCGCAATCCTCAATTATCTTTTTAACCTCAGCCAGGTTGTTCTGTTCCAGAGCCTCAACCATCCTATGGTTAACGGTGGTAATGCTTTCGGAAAGTTCAACTACCCTTGGGTTGGTTTGGCGGAAAAGCTCTTCGTTAAAAGCATCGCCAAAACGCTTGCGGGCTTTTTCAACCTCTTTATCTATCTTTTCGCGCTGCTTTTCCATCCATTCCTCAATGAGTACATCGGCACGGTAACGTTTCTTACTATCCTTGTTGTCGATAAGAGGGTCATTGAAAGCGCCCACATGCCCCGATGCCACCCAGGTTGTAGGGTGCATGAAGATAGCCGCATCAATACCAACAATGTTTTCGTTCAGGCGTGTCATGGCCTCCCACCAGTAACGGCGTATGTTATTCTTCAGCTCAACGCCGTTCTGCCCGTAATCGTAAACAGCGCTAAGCCCGTCGTAAATCTCACTCGATGGGAATACAAATCCATACTCCTTGCTATGTGCAATCAGCTTTTTGAATAGTTCCTCCTGTGTCATAAATGCTTCAAATGAATTTCCAGTAACTCACAAAAATAGTTCAATTTCTTTACATCCAAAAAAATGAGTTTTGGCAAATATGTTTTGACTTTGTAAATGGCATTTCATATATTACCAAAAATTTTGATACTGCAATGGTTCGCTTAAAGCCTTTCATAACAACCATTACAAAATATCTTGTACTGCTTTTTGTATTAACTAGCGCGGTTCATGCACAGTATCTTGCAAATTCCACAAATAACAAGTCAATAAAAATTGACGAGGTAAAACCTTTATCACAAATTCCTGAGTATAAAATTAAAGCAGCCCTTATCCTTAATATTGCCAGTAACATTGAATGGCCAAACGAAAGGATTATTAAAGAATTCGGAATACTAATTGTTGACAGCGATACACTTATATACAATGAAATCAGAAGTGTTGAACCCAGCTATAAGCTTAAAGGGAAACCCATAAAAGTATATCTTTCGTCGCTTCCAGTAAGAAAGCCAACAGAATATTCAATTATTTACCTAAGCCACAGCTATAGCCCTTTAGTTAACTCAATTTACCAGCAAATAGTTGGTAAAGGTGTGCTCATTGTTACCGATGAAGGAACTGAACGGCTACTTACCATGGTAAACCTTTTTCTCAACCAGGAAAAACAAAATGTATCATTCGAGATTAACCGGCATACCCTTGAGGAGAATGGATTTACCCTCAGCCCAAAGCTTGTTGCCCTTGGTGGGAGCTTTATTGATATTAAAGAGCTTTACCTAAAAACCTACCACCAGCTAATTGAAGAGAATAAAAAACTGCAGCAACTACAAACCGACCTAACCCGCTACCAGCAAGAAAAAGCAGAATACGAAAGCGAGATCAGAACGCTAAACGAAAGGGTTAATAGATTAAATCAAAATACTGCGGTTCTTGAGAAACAGTATGCCAATGCAAGTGTTTCCCTTAAGCAAAAAGATAGCTTGCTCCTAATTGCAACGAAGGAGATTGCCAAAAAAGTTGCAGAGAGTCAAAAACTGCAGATAGCTATCAATAAACAAGTGGCATTGATAAACTCCTCGCGTAGCCAACTGGACTCACTGAACAAACAAATTGTTCAAACCCAAAAAGTTTTAGACCAGAAACAAAAGGAGATTGAGGAACAGGACATAGTTATATCGGAAAAGGAGAGTATCATTCTTAAGCAGCAAAGACGATTTTTTATTATGCTTATTGCCCTTGTAGGAATCTCATTTACTCTGGTATTTGCGTTTTGGGCATACAGCATTAAACGAAAACTCAACATCAAACTTGAAAAACAGGTAGAGATTAGAACAAACGAATTAAACATAAGCCGACAACACTACCAAAGGCTTTTCGATAATTCACCTGTGGCTATGCTTGAGCTTGACCTGTCGCTCCTTTTAAACTACGTAACTTCTATCGGAATTCCTTTGGATTCGATGTACGAAGTTGATCGTAGTTTCTCCATTGCAAAAGTACGTGAAGGCCTTAAATACATACAAGTTGTAAATGTGAATAATGCAGCATTAAAGCTGCTTGGGTTTGAAAGCAAAGATGATGCTATTGAAAATTACATAAGAACCTACTCCGAAGAATCGCTTGAGACATTCCGGGAAGTTTACAAAGCATTAATAGAACGAAAGCAGTTCAGCGAGTACGAAAGTATAAGGAATACAAAGGAAGGTAAGAAGCTTTTTGTGGTTTTAAAGTGGATAGTACTACCCGGACACTCCCACGATTACTCCAGAGTGTTGCTATCAATTACTGACATAACAAAGCTTAAGGAATACGAGAAAGAGTTGACCCAACACCGTGATCATCTGGAGGAAATTGTTGAAGAACGCACCCAACAGATTGTCCAGCTGAACAAAATGCTCCAGGAGTCAAATGAAGAGCTACTGCTTAAAACCGAGGAGTTAGAACAAACCATACGTTTACTGGAAGATGCCCAAAAGCAGCTTGTACAGCAGGAAAAAATGGCCTCGCTTGGTATGCTCACCGCAGGGATTGCGCATGAAATAAATAACCCCATTAACTTCATTAGCGGGAGCCAACAGGCTATCGAATCGCTGCTCGATGAGCTTTGGAATAGCCTGAACATATACCGCGAAAATGCCCTAAAGTACTCGCCCCAAAACATTACCAATGAAATTGAAACCAATAATAGCATTCAGGTTGAGGAACTTTACAGCTCCATAAAGTTAATGCTTCGGAATATTGAAATTGGTATTGAGAGAACTACTGGTATTATCAGGAGCCTAAAAGCCTTCGTTCGGTCCGATAGTAAAGAGTACGTTCCGGTTTCAATACCCGAAACCATTGCCGATGTGCTCAACATGCTGCGGGGTAACTATAAGGATAGAATTGAGATTATTCAGCACTACGACCAGGACCTTCCCAAAGTCAAATGTTACCCTAACCAGCTACATCAGGTTGTTATGAATTTGGTAGCCAATGCCATTGATGCCATACCGGGTGAAGGAAAAATTTACATAAGCGGTGAGTTCTCCAACTCCGATAACAGCGTTACCATTCGTATAAAAGATACTGGCGCAGGAATCCCAAGCGATATCCAGGAAAAGATCTTCGACCCGTTCTTCACCACTAAGGATGCTGGTAAAGGAACTGGTTTGGGGCTTTACATCACCTACAATATTATAAAGTCATTAAATGGCGATATAAAAGTAAACTCAGCACCAAATCAAGGGGCTGAGTTTACAGTAACACTTCCAACTTATGAGAAGATTTAGTTAACCTAATGCTTTTCAAACCTTTTAAAAGCTGACTCAATTATATCACGTAACTCATCCTTCTTCCAGGGCTTCATGATGTAGCGGTACACCAACTCCTCATTAATAGCCCTGAGCATGACCTCTGATTCCATGAATGCCGTAAGGAGGATACATATTTTTTGAGGGTTTTCCCTTTTAATCCTCTCGATAAAATCGATGCCGTTCATGTGGGGCATCTTCAGATCCGATATAATCACATTGATGTCCTCGTTCTTAAGGATATCGAGCCCCTCTTGAGCCGAATCGGCTACAAGTATGGTAAAATCGTTCCGGAAGTTAATCTTAAATAGTTCAAGGTTAATTACCACATCATCAACGTATAATACCTTTTTTTCCATGGTTAACAGGGTTGATTACCCACAAAAGTATAGGTATTTGGGAAATATGCAAGCACTTCCCAAATACCACAAAGATTAATTCTTAACACAGCGGACTGAGTATGCAGAACCAGAAGAACCCTCGGTGATAGATACACTTCCCGTGTAATTGTCTATACTAACAATTTCTATTGTACCACCTGTACTTACCCAGAAATAAGCATTTGAACCCGTATAGGGAGGCATCCAATAAAACATATCCCAGAAAGTACTACCTCCACCACGGGCTGTAAATCCAGTCTCATTGGTTGCAAATAATACACCTTGATCAGGAATCCAGTTGAAAATTCCAGCAAGAACTTCACGATACGGCTCAATAATCTTCTTCCCTAGGTTGGCTGAATTTAAAGTCCAATCGGCACCGGATACGAAAGCAAACATAGTTTCCCATTCAGCTTGTGTTGGCACATGCCAACCGTCGGGGCAAACATTTTTACCGCTAACTGTTACTGCGCTATCCAAGTAGTAGTTTCCAAATACGGTTGTAGAGTCAGGGGTTGTAAATTTATAAAAGTGACTGGGATTAATTGGTACACCATCAGAGTACTTGGTGGTTTTTAGGTTTTCGGCCATCCATACCTGCGTGCCTATCTTAACCGTTCGGTAGGTATTACCGTCGACATCGGCAACCGGGGGTTCCGGCATCCCCACATTGGTTGTCACATTCCCTGCAACCACCATATCGCTGTACGATACCATGGTGTTTACAATGTATGTGCTATCCGGGGTTACCTCAAAGAAATTAGGATTGCTAGACTTAGCGTTTGTTAACCCCCCTACAGCAAAGCCGCCCTTGGCTCCCTTGGTGTTGCTGTCGTCAAAAGCAAACCGGATGCTGTCGGGTAGTAACGACATGTAAACATTGGTTCCCGACTTCCCGTTGGTGAGACCGCCAACCGCAAAGCCGCCCTTGGCCCCCTTTACCACTGGGCTGTCATCGATAAAGAACCTTGTGCTGTCGGGGTGTATGGTCATGTAGGTGAGCGTATCGCCCTTGCCATTGGTGAGGCCACCCACGGCAAAGCCGCCCTTGGCTCCCTTGGTCAGGTTGGTCTGGTCAAACAGGAACTGGGCATAGGAGGGCTCCAGCTGGAAGTAGGTGGGTGCTGGGGCTTTACCGTTGGTTAGTCCGCCCACGGCAAATCCACCCTTGGCCCCCTTGCCGCTGCTTCCCTCAACATTAAATCGTACCCCGGTTTCGTAAACCGCCATTACAACCTGACCCTGCGAGTTGGTAACCGCAAAAATGGGTTTGTCGGGATCATGCCCCCCTCCGGGTGATACTATTACCGTACTGTCCAGAACGCTTACCCTTGCGGTGGGCGCCCATTCCACTCCATTGGAAAATACGGTATTCCCAACTGCTCCCAAGCTGGATATCCCGTTGCTGGCGTTCAACGATTTTTCCGCCAGAAAGGCGTAGGGTACAGCAACTATCTGGCTTGTTCCCAGGTCAGTAAAACTTTGCTGATCCTGCTTTCTTACCTTCAGCTCCAGGAAGATGGGATCGCTCCAGCTGATACCGCTAAAAGTGCCCGCGTTAACCGTGCCCGCACCAATCTCAAAGGCAACCAAACCCTGACTGGTGGTGGTTTTGGTATGGGTCTCGGAGTATACAACGTCGCCGGTGGCGGTTGTTTTATGCAGCAATACCTGTAGCTCAACCTGCTGGTTTGCCATTACGGTTCCATCGGCATTCCGCAGGACTGCCTGGTAGGCTATCCGTTGGGGTACCTGTGCGCTAATTCCATAGCCTACTAGCACCAGTAGTACCACCATTGCCTTTCCTAAACATTTCATCTTTGTATAGTTTTTAGTTTTAAGTATTAAAGAACACAAGTTATATTTTTAAATACTACTTGTCAATTATTTTATGATAATTTGATATTAATTCTTCATTCTTAATTTTAAAGTTTTATGAGCCATTAAAAACGTGAAAGATTTTACCCTGTGTATGCATTACTTGCCCATAGGTTATAATCATTCAAAATTATTGTTTTGGCATCAATGTGATGTCATTAATTTAGAATGATTCTTAACATGTAGAAACAAAGCAAGTAAATACATTGCAGATACAGCTAAACTCTTTATATTCGGCTGTTCTCTATTAAAAATCTATTAATCTAATTTTGACGAATGGCGGTTTTGGATTGATGAATGAAATTGGTTTTACTTCTTTATCTGGAAATACCCTATCAAATCGGTAAGTGCTTTAGCTCTAGCATTCAGTTCCTCAGCGCTGGCTGCAACTTCCTCCGAGAGCGATGCGTTCTGCTGGGTGGTATTGTTAAGTTCCTGCACCGAGGTGTTCACCTGCTCCGTTCCAGTGCGCTGCTCGTGGGTGGCCGCGGTTATCTCCCTGATTAAATCAGAGGTTTGTATTATCTCGTGCACGTTCTGGTTCATAATATCCTTGGCCTTGCCCGATATCTCCGCTCCCCGCTGCGATACTGCAATAATCTCGTTGGCGGCCTGACGGCTACGCTCGGCCAAGCGCCTTACCTCGGCAGCTACCACGGCAAAGCCCTTCCCATGCTCACCCGCACGGGCAGCCTCAACGGCTGCGTTAAGCGCCAGCAGGTTGGTTTGGAATGCAATATCATTGATGATTCCAATCTTCTGCGCTATCTCGTTCATGGAGTCCAGCGCCACATTGGTGGACTCAACACCCTCCTCCAGCTTCTTTGACGTGGATGAGGCAATGCGCTCTGTTTGAATGGCATTCTCCGAGTTCTGCTGTATGCTGGCCAGGATCTCCTCCATGGCGCTGGATATCTCCTCCAACGACGAAGCTTGCTCCGAGGTAACCTCCGATAGGCTGGTGGCACTCATGCTCAACTGGCTTGCCGATGATTCCAGCTCTCCTGCGGCCTGTGAAATGCCATCGATCACCTCGCGTAACTTATCGGAAAGATTGCCTACCGATTTACTTAACCTCCCGAGTTCATCGTCGTGCTTAACAAACTCAGGATTAACCTGTACTGTGAGATCACCCTCGCTTATTCTTTGAATATCATCAATTGCCTTGTCTAGGGGATAACGTACCTTTTTTGCTATTAAGTATATCACCCAAACACCTACAATAATAACTACAGGTGTAGTTATGTATGCAGGGAAAATTTCTGGATAGATGTACTTTAGGTTAACCATAACATCAATAAGAATCCCCCATGATATTATTAGAGCTCCCATAAGAAAAAGAATGGAGTTCTTGAAAAAGTACCTTATGGTGAGTATGCCCACTGGTAATGCAATTAGCATTATTACTATGAGTTCAAGTATGCCCTTATTCATGGCTGTAAGGTTTAATGTTCAACATATGCATTTTGTGGGCAATATAAAGTAATACATGAGTTAAGTCAAGGAAAACTACACGAAAAATTCATCTGTTATTATCTTTTCATGTATTGATTGGCTTAAGCGCTGGTTTTGATAATTGATTCGCTCCCCAATACCTAGCAATCTATGTATCCTGAACCGGTTTTTAACCGAAACATTACATAGCAGCAAATCGAGAAGTTTTGCTACAAACTTTGGTTTAACTATTCCTACCAATGATTTAGTTCTATCATACATGGACAAGGGTTCCCTAAAACCAGCACCATGGTGGTAAACCAAATCGGCGTAAATACCGAACATTAATCCATGGTTAGTTAGCTGTGAGGTGCGCTCAAGTGGTAGCCAGTCAATTTTTAGGTCGATTAGAATTTTTAAGAGATTTCCCCCTACATCCGTTCGGTGCGTTCCAGCAGTGGTTTCCCATTCGTAACCCTCCTTCCAGTCACCTTCAATTGATTTCCAGAACCCTACCGTGGTAAAACAGAACGAAGGGTGCGGCTGTAAATCGCCAATATTTTCAGTTCGCCTTATGGCGGCAACCGGGTACTGTTTTAACGTTAAGGTGACGAAACTATCAATAGGTTTAACGGGAAAGGCGTCGCCATCAATAAAAATAAGGATATCCTCATCGTTAGCTTGAAGTGAAATAAACCGGGCTAGAAGATTTAACTTAATGGCATGTTCGGTAATGGGCTCGCAGCAGGCAAAGTAGAATTTATCCTTATGTTTACAGGCATCGCCACTCAGAAACGCAAAAACTCTATATGGCTGGTTTATGTTCCTTTTAAAATATTTGAGCTGAATGTCGATCCATTTATCGGTTTCCCAGTGGACGGTTGCAATATAAATCATACCTACTGCTTTCTTATATCACAAAAATAACCAAATTTGCCTTAGTTATCCATAAATGGTAAAATGGCAAATCCCATTCAAAGCCCAGCGGTTTTAATTTTTACTGCCGAAACGTTCCCGGCGATGGCCGGCGATGGCCGTAATGCCCTGCTTGTAGCATCAAAACTCAATGAGAATGGCTACTGTGTAAAGCTAATCTGCCTTAACCCTAATGGGAAACTACCCAAGAAGGAAAAATTGAATGGGGTTGAGATATCCCGAATAAATTATTGGTACCGTACAATTATTGGAAGATTTTCCTTAAGGCTAAGCCTTTTCCAATACTTAACCATCAATTGTAATAGTAGTTCCAAATGGATGATTTTTGGGGCGATGCCCGGGTATAAACTAATTGCCTTTGTCGCCACCCTAAAAGGGGTTGATTGTGTTTTCCGCTCTACGCTATGGGGTTTTGATGATGCCGAGAGTATTGCCGGAAACTCACATCGGTTCTACACCCGATATTTATTGGGTAGGCTTTACGGCTACTACGCACTTAACTCTGCATTTGCAAATTCATGGAAAAGCGTTTTTGGTAGCTTTAACATTTTGCAATCGGTACAGGGTGTTGATTTAAAAAAGTACGATATCGATCATAGAAATGGGATTCGCCATGAGCATCGTGGTAAACTTCAAATTGCCGACGGTAAGTTTGTAATACTAATGGTGGGGCATCTGATTGAACGAAAAGGCTTTCCTGAAATTGCAGATTGGCTAAGTAGAATTGATGAGGATTTTCTTCTCTTGCACATTGGCAGCACCGAGGCCCCCGAATGGGATACCATGAGCAGGTATAACGTGGTAATGAAAAATCTAAAAAAATACGTTGAAGAAAAATTAGGCGATAGGGTTCGGTTCCTGGGCCGACAGAACGATACAACCCAATTTTACCTTTCGTCCGATATCCTATTGGTGGCATCGCATGCGGAGGGATTCCCGCCAAACTCGGTTAACGAGGCATTGGCCGCAGGCCTGCCAGTGCTAACCCGACGAATACCAGGCGTTGCCGATGTTATTACGGACGGTGTTAATGGCTTTGTATTTACCGATGAAGCGGAGTTTACCCGTAAGCTTTCCGTTTTGATTAACAACCCAGTTAGGCGTTATGAACTTGGGCGAAATGCCCGCGTTTTTGCTCAGGATAAACTTGATATCAATAAAATCGTTCCTACACTACAAAATTTTCTTGGTCTTTAACTTGGAATCAATGTCGTTTATTTAACAAAAATATACATGCCTGTCATCCTGAACGTAGCAAAGGATCTCGATTTATTTAAGATTTAAAATTTAAGATTTAAGATCTCACTTGTTAGCACAAGTCTTTGGACGCACACATAAATCGCCCTGAAAGGGCAAATCACATTAGCCCTGGGTTTTAACCCAGGGGATTGAGGTATTCAAATTATTTTGCGATGCACGCAATACTTTTTCCAATGAGCAAGGGTGAAGCATTGCATCGCAACAGAAAAGTACCGCAAAGAGCGGTTTCCAAAAAAAACCATAAGGAATAAAGGGTTAAAGGAAAGAGATGCTTCGGCTAGCTCAGCATGACAAGGGAGCAGAAGGAAAGATAGGGTTTTTGTCATCCCGAGCAAAGTCGAGGGATCTCAATTTAAGAACTCACTAGTTAGCACACGTCTCTATACACACACATAAATCGCCCTAAAAGGGCAAGTCACATTAGCCCTGGGTTTTAACCCAGGGTATTGAGGTATTCAAATTATTTTGCGATGCACGCAATGCATTTTCCAAAGAGCAAAGGTGAAGCTTTGCATCGCAACAGAAAAGTACCGCAAAGAGCGGTTTCCAAAAAAAACCATAAGGAATAAAGGGTTAAAGGAAAGAGATGCTTCGGCTAGCTCAGCATGACAAGGGAGCAGAAGGGAAGATAGGGTTTTTGTCATCCCGAGCAAAGTCGAGGGATCTCGATTTAAGAACTCACTAGTTAGCATACGTTTCTATACACACACATAAATCGCCCTGAAAGGGCAAGTCACATTAGCCCTGGGTTTTAACCCAGGGTATTGAAGCATTCAAATTATTTTGCGATGCACGTATTGTATTATCCAAAGAGCAACCGTGAAACGTTGCATCGCAACAGAAAAGCAATGCAAAGAGTCATTTACACGTTCTTTCTTGTCTTGATACAAGAAAGAACCAAAGAAAATCAAGGCTGAAAAGCCCTACCCGATGGGTACCCCGCGGGTGGAACTGCCACGCAATACAATTCGCCACACCATAGGCGTGGTACATGTGGTATCGCTTACTAGGCCCACCGCAACGTTCCACCCCTGACCCATTGCCGGGTCAGGCTTTTATGCCTCTGCTTGCTTCTTCCGATCCATTCCCTCTCAGGGAAAAGGGCTAGGGTTAGGTCGTTTCCCACATTCAACCTAGATGACCCCTCTAAATCTCCCCTGAGAGGGGAGACTTTAGCCCTTCAATAAGATTTCCTTATCGCTTCTCCCCTCTCCTGTCAGGAGAGGGGAGGGGGCGTGGTCAATTTCACGAACAACCAACAACGCTTCCAGCCCCGTAGGGGCGTAATATTTGTAACACCATGATTATTCCTACATGTATAGCGATGCACGCAATACTTTTTCCAAAGAGCAAGGGTGAAGCTTTGCATCGCAACTGAAGAGCATGGCAAAGAGCGGTTTCAAAAAAAAACAAGGGTTAAAGGTAAAGAGTTGCTTCGGCTAGCTCAGCATGACAAGGGAGCAGAAGGGAAGTTGGGGTTTTGTCATCCCGAGCAAAGTCGAGGGATCTCATCAAAGGATTGAAGAAAAAAGAGCAAAGAGATGCTTCGGCGAAGTCAATCCCGATAAATCGGGACTCAGCATGACAGCGTGATGTTTCGCTTGCGCTCAACATGACAAATAACCATACCTAAACGACATTGAATTAAGATATCTGCTCATCATGTTTAACAAATTTTTATGGTATTCATGCAGCATTATCGTTTTTTCCTCTGTCTTTAGGATAATTCAATTTAAAAATTTACTGCCATGAGATTCGGAATTTTAGCTGCGCTGCTTATTGCAGCAACCGTAACCAGCACAACTACAAGTGCTCAGGAAACCCGAAACTTTGATGCTAAGGGATTTGACGGAATAAGAAACAGCACATCGGCCGAGGTGCAAATTTCACAATCGCCAAACTATGGTATTGAGGTAACCGCAAAGAGTGAGGTTTTAAATGAACTTGAGATAGTTGTAAAGGAGAATGTTTTGCATATCAAAAGCAAGGACAACCTAAGATTTTCAAGTAACTGGGGTAAAGTACTGGTCAAGGTTTCATGCCCGGATATTAAACTTTTGGCTCAGAATGGCTCGGGCAATATGATTGCACTAACGCCCATAAAAGGTGCCGACGAATTTACAGCTTCAATAAATGGGAGTGGCGATATATTGCTAAAAGAGATACAGGCCAACTCGGTACAGGTAAGCATAAACGGTTCAGGTAACATAAAAACCTCATCGCAAGGGAAAACCAATACGCTAAAGGGCACCTCTAACGGGTCAGGGAATATCGATCTGGAAACACTAACCTCGGAGATTGCTCAGCTAAAGCTGAACGGTTCTGGCGATGCAACTGTAAGGTGCAACAAGGAATTTAAAGGATCAATAAACGGGAGCGGAAGCATCACGCTTTATGGTAATCCCCTTATTGATGCCAAGGTTAACGGTTCAGGACGATTAGTCCGTAAGTAAGGATTGGAAAAATGGAGCACGAAAAATTAACGGCTGAGGATATTCCTCGGCCGTTCGTATTTTAATAAATTTGGGAGAAGTGAGGTTTCCAATTTGATGAATTGGCATAGGTTTGGGATGCATAAACTAAATTCCCCCTCCCGGAATATGCAAAACTTGCGTATAAATTTGTAGTTTTGATTTTTATTCTAAGCTTTAGCATCATGCTCAGGGTGGCAGTTGATTTTGATGGTACAATTGTGGAGAATGAGTATCCCCAGTTGGGAAAGCCCATGCTATTTGCCTTTGAAACCCTTAAGGAACTTCAAAAAAGAGGCTTTGTCCTTATCCTATGGACTGTGCGAACCGGTGAACTGCTCGAGGAGGCTGTGGAGTTCTGCCGCCAGAATGGGGTTGAATTCTACGCAGTTAATCGCAACCACCCTGAAGAGATTCTTGACCCGGAGACTCCCCGTAAGCTCGATGTTGATGTTTTTATTGACGATCGCAACCTGGGTGGATTTCCCGGTTGGGATAAGGTGTTCAGCATGCTTTGCCCCAACGAGCCCTATGAGGTTTCGCAGAAAAAGGTTTTAAAACAGTATAAAACGAAAAGTTTTGTACGACGTATCTTTGGTATTTAACATCTATTTTATGCTACAAAGAATTTCAATTTTGCTATTAGTTCTAGCCGTTGCTTGCACAAATGGCCGAAAGGATCAACTGCCCGATACCACTAGTATTCCAGCAGAGAATCCTTTGCATCTTATCCGGTTCGACAAGCCCACAAGTGGTTCAATATTCACAGCCGGCGAAAGCATTGATATTACAATTAAACTAACCGATACCATTCAGCCCGACTCCATTGTGTTTTACCGTAACAGCGAACGAATTCAGAAAGTTAGCAATTTATCGTTCATCTTACAAACGCAAGCTGGTAAACCCGGCACAATTCAGCTGAATGCTACAGCATGGAAAAATGGGCGCAGGCAAACGGCATCAATTTCCGTAAAGCTCAAATCGAATACAAAACCTGCCAGCTACAGTTACCGAATAGTAAAAGCCTATCCGCACGACCCCGAAGCCTACACTCAGGGTTTATTCTACCATAACGGCTACCTGTACGAGGGTACTGGTCAGCAAGGCGCATCGAGTTTAAGAAAGGTTGAGCTGGAAACTGGCAAAATATTACAGAGCGTAAACCTAAGCAGGGAATACTTTGGCGAAGGCATTGCCATTCTTGATGATAAAATTTACCAGCTTACCTGGACAAACGGTACAGGCTTTGTTTACGATGCTGCCACTTTTAAACCCTTAAACACTTTCAGCTATACCACGCAGGGCTGGGGGCTAACCACCAATGGAAACGAACTTATAATGAGCGATGGCTCAAATACTATCTACTTTAGAGAGCCAAGTGGTTTTAGTGAGCTCAGGAGAATTGAAGTATTTGACAACAATGGGCCCGTTAAAATGCTTAACGAGCTAGAGTACATTGATGGTAAAATTTACGCTAATGTTTATCTGACCGATAGGATAGTAATAATTAACCCCGAAACCGGAGTGGTAGAAGGAAATATTGACATGCAGGGACTTTTAACTACTGCCCAACGAACCGGCAAGGAAGATGTATTAAACGGTATAGCATACGACCCCAATGGAAAGCGAATTTTTGTTACCGGAAAGCTATGGGGTAAACTATTTCAGGTTGAATTCATAAAGAAAAAGTAGATGACAACCCGCACTGAAACCGATTACCTTGGAAGTTTACAAATCCCTGCCGATGCACTTTACGGAATACACTCGGTAAGGGCAAAAGATAATTTTCCTGATACCACACAGTTCCATGTTGAGTGGTACCAGGCTATGGGACTGGTAAAACAGGCATGTTACCTTACCTATGCGGAAATGGTTAAGGCACTCCAGGAAGAAAATTTATACCACTATAGCAAAGGTTTTATTCCGCCCAACGTAGTAAATGCCCTAATTGCAGTTGCAGGCGAAGTGCATGAGGGCAAGTACTTCGACAGTTTCATTGTCCCGGCCATTCAGGGAGGTGCTGGTACAAGTATTAACATGAATGTTAACGAGATAATTGCTAACGCAACACTCATCAGGCTTGGCCATAATCCCGGCAACTACACGGTTATCGATCCCATTGAGCAGGCCAATGTTTACCAAAGCACAAACGATACGGTACCAACAGCACTTAGGGTAGCCGTGGTAAGGTTGTTAACCCTGCTCGAGGAGCTAATCAATAACACCCGCCAGGCAGTTGAAACCATTGAGAAAAGCCACCGAAACTCATTGCGCATAGGTTACACGCAGCTACAGGCAGCGGTACCATCGTCGTACGGACAGCTGTTCAGCACTTACAGCGAAGCGCTATCGCGCGATTGGTGGAGGGTTTCAAAATGCTTTGAGCGTATAAAGGTTGTTAACCTTGGAGGAGGAGCCATTGGTACTGCAGTGGGAACACCCCGTTTCTTTGTAATGGAGGTGGTTAAGCACCTGCAACAGCTAACCGGATTCCCGTTTACCCGCAGCGAAAACCTAAACGATGCCACAGCAAACCTCGATTCATTTGTTGAGGTACATGCCATTCTCAAAGCCCATGCAGTGAATATTGAGAAAATGGCATCGGATATACGCCTGCTGGCGTCGGATATTGCGGGCAATGCAATTAGCATTCCCAAACGACAGGTGGGCAGCTCAATTATGCCTGGCAAGGTAAACCCCGTAATCCCTGAATTTGTAGTAAGCATTGCCCATCGGGTTTACACCAACGATATGCTTATCTCAAACCTTGCCGGACAGGGTGCGCTTGACCTAAACGCATACCTGCCAACCATTGGACACGCCATGATTGATTCCATAAAGCTACTGATTGCTGCCAACCAAGCCCTTGCAAGCCATTTACTCAATGGCATTGAGATCGACTCTGAGAAATCGGCTCAGCTACTGATGTTTAATCCATCCATAACCACAGCCCTGCTCCCGATTATTGGATTTAACCGGGCTGCAATGCTTGCGCAGGAAATGCGTCTGAAAAAAATTGATATTTTCAGCGCCAACCAAAACCTGAAACTAATTCCGGAAGAAAAACTGGTTGAATTGGTAAAACCAAACAACCTGCTTAAGCTGGGTTTCTCGTTTCGCGAGGTGATTGATTAATTCTCAATATCTATTTCATTACCTAGTTGGCCCGCATCTTCAGATGCGTGCAGGAAGAAGTGCCCAATATGGTGTATTGCCTTGTGGGAGTGGTTTACCCGTTGTTGAGCACCCAGAATTTTGCTTTAAAGCATACCGGTTTTTTAAAAATTTACTAACTTTACCTTGTGTTCTTTGAGTGTATAAGCCATGTCAAGTTCTACGATGAAATTCACCGCCTACGCCAGGGTTTCGCGAGGCATTGCCTGTCCCGCCTAAGGCGGGAAGCACGAGCCGCTGTTTGGCATAATAAACATGAACGGACGGGTGTACGACCCCGTGCTGGGCCGCTTCCTTAGCCCCGATAACTTTGTTCAGGCTCCCGATTTCACCCAGAACTTTAACCGGTACGCATACTGCCTCAACAACCCGCTGAAATATACTGATCCGACGGGAGAAATATTTGTAATTGATGATATTCTTTTTGCAGCTGCAATAGGGGCAATTATAAATGTAGCTGTACAAGGTATGTCTGGTCACATTAATAGTGCCGGAGATTTCTTTATGGCTGCAGGAATTGGCGCTTTAGCTGGAGCTGGAGGTGCTTTTGTTGGAGGTGCGGTTGCAGGTGCAATTGGCTATGGAGGATTTGCGGGTGGAGCAACAATTGGGGCTGCCTCTGGATTTGCTGGAGGCTTTATCGGAGGGGCTGGAAACTCTTGGATGAATGGGAGCAACTTTGGAGATGGTTTAGTAGCTGGTTTGAAAGGAGGTTTAATTGGCGGAATTTCTGGTGGTTTAATAGGAGGGACAATTGCTGGTATTGACGCAGTAAGGAGTGGTTCTGATTTTTGGAATGGAAGTGTTAATGAGGTCGGAGGAAGTGGTTTTGGAACGTTTTTAGATGAAGAAATTCCTGCCGGCGCTAAACCTACAGCTACTGGTGAAATAGCCGAAACATCAACTAATCCTAATTATGGCAAATATGGTATGACACGAAATGGAGGCGCAAAAGCTCACTACGGAGTTGATTATGCGGGCAAAGAAGGGGATGATGTTTTTGCTATGTACGATGGAAAAGTAATTAAAATAGGCGGCTCTAAGGAATATGGAGAAAACTTTGTAAGAACATCATCAACTATTAATGGGAAAACATACAATGTAGATTATGGCCATATGTCAAAGAGCGTTGTATCTATTAATAAAATGGTTTCAGCTGGAGAAAAAATTGGTGAAATGGGACGGCTTGGAAACTTGGCCGGAACTTCATTTCCAACGCATGTTCATATTGCTGTTTGGCGTCCTGTAAATGGTTTACAGGGTTTTGTAATGCCTTGGTGGAAGTGATAACAATAAATAACTTAATGATGAGATTATATTATATTTTGCTTATGCTTGCATTTGTTTCCTGTGGCGGGCATTCCAACTTGGAATTTAAACTGCAAAATTCCTTTCAAATTAAGCTCCAAAATCAGATTTGTATTAATACAAAAGATTGTTTTTATTTTAGTACTGACAGTAGCCTTTATCAGCTCTTTATGTATTACTCAAATGCTGAATGGGAAAAGAAAAAATTGATAGATAAAGTAGATTTTAGCCCGTATAAATCAAAGATACATAGCTTTCAATCACAAAGTAATGAGTCTTACGTTGTTTTATGGGAAACAGAATACGAAATTTATCCTTTAATTTATGCTTACTATATCACAGAAGGGAAAATAGTAAAAATAGGAGAGTTTTTAATTTCTTTACCTTGTCAAACGTGTGAGAGTTTAGAATATCCAATAAAAGATATTCGAATACTTCAAAATGGAAAGGATATTATAATTTCTTTTTTAAAAGATGTAAATTTTAAGCCAAGAAACGATAATGACTGGAAGTTGTATAAAGCTGGGGTATTAAAATGCATTTTTAATACTGAAACAAACGAATTAAAATACAACTATCGTTGAGTTAATTGGATAGCACAAACAATCAATAACTTAAAATAAAGAACCTCGGAAATCCGAGGCTCTTTACTTATAATGCAGCAACGTCTTTTTGGAAAGAAGGCTTTAAACTTCTTTTTGGTGAGCATGGTATCAATCATCTTAAAGATTACATGCTTATCTTCACCATCCATTACTGGTTTAACCAGAACTTTGTTTGATGTTTTTTCCCTAAGCCGGGACTTCACGAGGCATTGCCTGTCCCGCCCCCTACTCGCGTTCGTCGTTTGATTCATGCTATTGTTACAATTCCCTGTATCAGTCCAGTCTTTAAAATCATTAAATTAAAGGAGGTTGGGTGGCGGCCGCACCGCCATCCGTACATTTTAGCGGTTTCACCTACAGTTGCTTACGTTCCGCCTAAGTTAAACGTTGCGCTTTGGCCTGTACATATTTTTAAAAACCATTTCACACGTGTGAACGAGGAATTTTACTAGTTTTACTGAAAATTGCTGAACAGAATTGTCGTTATAGCAGGCGTTTGAAGATGAACGCAAATGAGGGTTGTTTAACAAAATGTTTTCCTACATATGAAAAAATTTACTGAATACATAGTGGTTGTTGCTGTTGGGTTACTTTTTACCTACCTGTTTGCTGGCGATGTAGTTAAAAATATTAATCACAGATACTTTGCCCAAAGCGGCGATGGTGCAAAGGACTACTATGCCACATTCTACCACATTAAGCACGATAATAGCTACATACATTCCAACAGCATGAATTATCCCTTTGGCGAGAGTATCTTCTTTGCGGGTTCGCAGCCAATTGTAAGCAATACCATTAAGTTCATATCACAAAACATATACGATGTTAGCCCTTACACTGTAGCCATACATAACCTTCTGATTCTGATTAGCATTGCCCTCACGGTTCTTGTAATCTACCTGATTTTTAAACATCTTAATCTACCCATTTGGTACTCGTTACTTGTGGCTATAGGGATTACTTTCCTTTCCCCTCAAATTGACAGGATTGGAGGGCATTTTGCCTTGAGCTACACCATTGTGCTTCCGTTATTCATTCTGCTTTTGCTAAAGTTCCACCGCCAAAAAAGTATTGGTCTATCAGTACTCATTCTTTTTGCTGGAATGTGGGCATCAATAACCCATGGTTACTTTTTCACTTTCTACATGGTGATGTTTTTGGCCTACTGGCTCTGGCAAAAGCCTTGGCGTAAGGAGTTTGAATGGCGCAAACAGTGGTTACACGTGGTGCTGCAAATTGCTATTCCTCTTATTGTTGTCCCTACCCTAATTTTGTACATAGAGCCCGTTGAGGATCGAACAACATGGCCATGGGGTTTTCTGTTTTACCGGGCTTTCCCTGAGTCGGTGTTTCTTTCGCCGGGTCGCCCTTACTGGGGCTGGCTAAATAGCCTTGTAAAAATACGTAACCTCCAGTGGGAGGGAATTGCCTATGTTGGATTGGTGTCTACAATCATTTTTTTAATAGGCCTTTTCAGCTTAATTAAAAATGCTGTTAATAGACGTTGGGGAAAAACCCTTGCCATAACCAGTCAACCTCTAATGGATCGGCTTTTCTGGCTGTCGTTTTTACTCCTTTTATTCTCATTTGGAATTCCGTTTATCTTTAAGATGGAGTTCCTGCTGGAATACCTTGGGCCTATTCGTCAGTTCCGTGGTATAGGTCGATTTGCATGGCTTTTCTACTACACCATGAACATTGTGGCGTTTTACCTAATTTGGCAGAAAGCTAAAGGGTATAAACCTGTTTACAGGATTTTACTGGTAATTCCAATAACCATTTTGCTCTACGATGCCTGGTTTCATAGCAAATCGCAAAAACACTTTATCAACAATAACCTACCTGAGTTGGATTATGCCTTTCATTCAAACAGTAAGCCCAATATCAATATTGATGAGTTTCAGGCCATCATGCCAATTCCCTTTTTTAGCGTGGGAAGCGAAAACTACTGGCACGAATCGGCCTGCTTTGGTTCCATGGTAAAGATGTATGCCTTATCGCAGCTAACTGGGTTGCCCCTTAACGCCACCTACACAAGCCGATCATCGGTTTGGCAATGCGTGGAAAACCTCAACCTGATTATGGAACCGCTCCAGGAATACCCCGTGCTTAAATACTACAACCATGGTAAGGATATCCTTTTATTTGTTGACCCACATTGCGACCAAATAAACCAGAATGAACGCCGAATTATTACCATATCAACCCCAATTGACACACTCTGGGGGTATGAGCTACGAAGGTTGAAAGTGGCCGACCTTGCTAAGCTGCCCGAGGTATACCGTAATGAGTACCTTAATGCTACCCCTGGAATGGCCGATAGCATTTCTGGTAATTACTACTTTCAGGAATTTGAGAGCACTCCCACACCCATAGCGTTTACAGGAAACGGGGCGCTCAAGATAAACCGACGGGGTTACACAAACCTTTACTGGGGGCGCTTGCCAAACAACAGCTCATCGGAAATAACTGTGTCGTTCTGGGTTAACCGCATGAAAGCAGATATTGTACCCCGCAACCGTATTGAGATTGTTACCGGTAAAGAGGAAGGAAAGTGGGAAACCTGGAATGGGTTTGGTTTTATGGAGAAAACAAAAGCATTCTGGAACGATTGGGCATTGGTGGAGTATAACCTGAAGCTCAACAACCCGTCCGATTTTATTTGCATTTCGGTTGCTCCCTTGCTGGCTAAAAGCGGAGATGTTTACATTGATAATTTTTTAATCAAGGGGGAAAAGGATAATGTAATTCTGAAGAAAAACGATGTGACACTAGTAAATAACAGACTTTTTCAATGGTGATTTGAAACTTGCTACAGGTTTTGATTTTCTTCGGATACAATCATATTGCAATCATATTCCTCGCTTTGAATAATATCTGACAACATAGTACTTTTCATGAAGTCAAGTATTTTACTGTTTAAATTTGACCACACCTTGCGAGCTTTACAGCATGAGCTCAGCTGACAAGAACTTGGATTGTTCAGGCATTCCTGTAGATCATCGTTTGCATTAAATGCTCTTTCAATATCCAAAAGCGAAATTTCATTTGCTGGCCTAGCTAAAAAGTAGCCCGACTTTAAAGAGGGCCTTACTATAAGCTTTGCCACTTTAAGGGAATTAATAATGTGGTCGAGGTACTTAAATGAAATTTTTTGTCGTAACGCAATGTCCTTTTGGAACACACCCTTACAGTCATTCCCGTTGTTCAAAGCAATATCAATCATTACCCGTAAACCATATCTTACTTTTGTGTTAAATCGCATTGCTCATAATTTTTAATATTCAATACAAATTTAATATTTATTGACTCGTCAATTGTTATTAGTCCATTAAATCGTTTTGGAGGAGAAAGTCCTAAAGTTTTCCAGTTAATTTCAGTATTTCCAATAATACTCCTTTGGTCAGTGGTGGTTTTAATTTCTGGCCGGATAACTTTTGTTATTTTTTTCCCGGCAATAATAACTTCTACAGGTGTTAATACATAATTTTTCAAATTCTTGTTAGGGAATCTTATTTCAATTTGAGGGTAAATATTGGCTCTAAGCATTTTTTGAAAGTCCGATTCTATCATTTCAAAATTTGCTTTAAAGTTCTCAAGGGGAACTTTTAAACTGAAAGCCTCCTCAAAAGGATCAAAATATAATACCCAATTCGATAATTCAGCCTTTAACCTAAACCCTGAAATATTTGTGTTACCACTTATAGATATGTAACCATCGCAAATTGTACCATGATTTAAAGGGGGTTGTGTATATGCTGAAAAGCAAGCAATGACAAAAAAGCAAAAAAAGATTAAAAGCCTATGCCGTAGTAAGTTAATAATATGTGATAGAGTATTCATAATTACTACGACATAGGCAGTTATTACCGTAAAGCTAATTAAAAGCTGACTGTAGCCTCAAACATTATCCCATTAAAACCGGCATCGGCACCATAAACTCCAGTAAACTCTTTGTAATTCTGTTTTACATACTCAAGTTTAACCAAAGTTGACTTTAGAATAGCCCAACCAGCACCAAGCTGTATTCTATCAACAGTTTGATCAACGCTTGCTGAATTGGCAGCATCCTTATTACCCTTTACCACATTGTAACGTGCACCTACAAAGAAATTTTCATCCTTACCAAACCGGTAAAGCAACTCTGCAGCAATTTGATTGAACTTAAATTCCTTAGCACTAGGATATAATCCCTTTGCATTCTCATAGGTACCAAAGAACTCAAAACCATAAACCCTACTAAACAGGTTTAGCATGTATGAGTTAGTTTTGGTAGCTGCACCAGGTGAGAAATATGTATTTAAATGATTTGATTTGATATCAGCAGCAGTAGCACCGTTTTTGGCAAGATTCATTACCAGGTAATACCTTGAACCTGCCCTATCGCCGCCGTAAAGCGTATTTCTGTGGTTGCTTTCAGGCATATGGTAACCCGAAAGAGTTAAGCGAGCTCTAATTTTCTCAGAAAAGTTCTTATCGTACCCGGCTTTCCAGTAAAATCCTAACTCCTTGTGTGCATCGTAGGCTGTAAAATTTCCCCCGGAATAAAGGGTTAAATCCTGACGAAGCTGGCCGGTTGAGGTAGCTGCCATTAGTAGTATCCCGTTGTTACGGTACATTACTTCAAGAGCTGGCGCTGTGGTAAATGCATCCATAATATAGTTTCCAACAAAGGGATTATTAATTACCTTACCATTGTCCGATCTACGGAAATGGGCATCCCCGTAGTTAATCTCCATGTCACCAACCCAAATTGTTAGCTTATCCATTACTTGATCAACAATTTCAGAGTGAAGAAATGGAAGCTCATCGAACATTAAGTAACCTCCCTTAACCCAAGCCTCATTATGGTGACGCGACGACAGGTAGGTTTGCAAGTTCAGCACAACCCCTTGAGCTAGCTCTACATCAAGGTTAAAGTTTGCTGTTGGTAGGTTAAAACCTGTCCCAAGAGGAATCAATAAACTATCGGCGTGATGCTTTATTGACTGGTACTGAAGGGCAAAATCACCACCTACTTTTACCTTGATTTTTTCAAAATCTTCGCCTTTTACTTGTGGCGACTCAAACTGGGCATAAGAATAGCTTAACCCAAAAAGTGCAAGAAGAGTAATTAATGTTCTTTTCATACTTGATTAATTTAGTTTGTTGTTGTTTTTATTGATTTGTAGAAAGTTCAAAGCTGAATCTAACTAACACATCCTTTCCGGTTTTTAATGCGCCAAACATGGCAGTGGGGGGGTCAACTCCATACTGAGTCATATCAATCCTATAATCGCCTTTAACCTCCAGCATATTGTTGCTTTTTACTACCCCAGCAATAGGTATTTCAACCTGTCGCTTTTTGCCTGCAATTTCAAGCATTCCCATAATTTTGCCCTTAAATGCACCCTTTTCAAGGGCTAGCTTTGACTGCGTGGCGATAAACTTTACAAAGGGAAACTGTTTGCCCTTTAATGCATCAAATGTCTTGCTATCCATTATGGAGTTATCGCTGGTTATGCTTTTTACTGGAATTGTTAATTCTATTGAGTGAATTACCAATTCATTGGCATTAATCTCAATTTGTTGAACCGATTGCACACTTTCCACTTTCATCTCCCAATCATGCAACGACGAAGTCCCTGCAATTTTTATGGAAGATTTATTCACACTCCACATTGTAATGTGAAGAGTCATACCTGCGGCTAAAACCGAGTAGAACAGCAGAACTAATATGGAAAACTTTTTGCTCATAGGTGTATTTTTTTAAACTACTTATACTATCATTTTAGTAGTTTAACGCAATTTTATGAAATAAGTTTTACTTTTTACCTCAAATTGATTTATATCAATCTAAAAGGGATGAATATGCAGCTTAGCCAATCAAAATTTTACCCTAACCATACACTTCACCTCGCTACGGGTATTCCCCATAATAAGGTCAGGGCCTGACCCTATAGTTGCCGAACCGGGGTAGTAGGTTTGAGCATATCGTAGCCAGAAATCAACACCCTTTGAGGGTGAGTATTTAAGCATCGCCATAATTCTGGTTCCGTTAGAGTAGTAGGCTGGAACCGTAAAGGAGTAAAGCAAATCGCTCTCGTACGAGTAAAGGCGGGTATTCCATGATTCTGTATCGAAAATGGCAAAGCGTAACCTGATGCTCAGCGGTGTTTTTTGCAGGTTAATGTTTATATCCTGAGCTAGCAGGTATCCATATTCACCACCGGAAAGGCTATCGGTTCTATAGTTCGAGATCTCCAGGGTTGACCTCAGGTTTACCAAAGGGTTTGGCTGATAGGTAAGTTGAGTACGGAAACCTTGTCGGGTTTGGGTTAGTGTTGATGCTATCGGAATATTATCACCAGTCATATTTTTCTCATCCTGCTTGTAACGGAAACGAAAACTTACCTGAAAATATGCATTTAGCGAGTGTTCCGAAAGGAAAAGAAAATCTCTCCCTGCCGAAGGCGAGTAAACCCCATAGCGCATCCATGGGAATTGGTAAAGGTCAATATAGCCCGATATTTTCCATCCTTTTGCGGCTAGCAATCTTAACCCCATCAGTAATCCCTTTTCATTGGTAGCACCTGAGCCCTCAGCAAGGGCAGCAGTGTAACGGGGGTTAAAGGTTGTGCTATAGTTCCTCCCTAAAACCGAAAGATGCACTCGGTTACTTAGCTTCAACTGCCCACCGGCAAGGACTGCCATTTTCTGCGAGAAAATATTGATAGCAATCTCACCAAAAAACAGATGCTGACGGTAGTAGTAATCGGCATTTATTCCCATAGCAAGTTTCTCGGTAGAGGCAGGCGTTAGGCTGTAAATGGGTTGACTGTTTAGGTTTTCACCATAAATTCTGCTGTAAACAGCAGTTGTGCCAAGCTTTAGCTTATTAAAGGTTAGGGTTATATTACTGCCGGTTACCAGTTCTGGAATATTTCGTCGGCTTGCAATTTCCGAAGCCGTTCGGTGGTAACCGGTTTCTGGCAACGATGAAAATGCCATTTCGTCAATGCTCATGGTGTCCGCAAGGCTGGCATCAATTTTTTGGTATGAAGTTAGTAGGCTAAAATCGATATTCTTGAGGTTTAAAGTGATGCCTGCACCCCTCAAAAAAAGCGATTCGTAAGCTGAGGAATGCGGCACAATCCCCCTGCCCCGCTTATGTAGCCCCATTACGTTCGCCGATTTTCCGAAGGTTAAACTATTCCAAAATGTAAGCCCTTGTCCAAATTCAGCACGGAAATCACCAACCACAAGGCGTTTAACTTTCCCAACATCCGAAACCATTGCGTAGCCTGCAAGGTAATCGAAACCGGAAGGAAAGGTTCCGTCGAGGAGTGGCTCACCGGCATCGTTCTCGGCTGTAACCCCAAGTTGCAACCGGTTTGCCCTGTAACGGTAACGGGTGTAAATTGCATGCTTGCTCCCTAAGTAACTGCTCGCACCGCCATAATCGCTCCTATAGCCAACTGGGGTTTGGAGGGTTGTCTTGAAACGAGTGAAAATATCGTGCCTCCCCTGAGTAAAATCGGTAGACTTCAATGGTTTTATAACCTCGCCAGCCACAACAAACGGAGCAAGCCGCTCAACATCAGTCAGGTCGAATCCCTGAACTAACTGCAATTCGTAAACACTAAGTATTTTGCCAGTGGAATCGCGGTAGCTTAGCAAGCTCTCAATCTGAAAATCGGTAAGGAAAAATAGCTTTTGCAAATCGGACTTACGTGCGGCATTTAGGTTCAAAGGACTCTCAGCAAGTTGGAGTAAATCCTCAACTAGCTCCGAATAATCCTGTTCAGTATCGGAGTTGGCAGCCATCTCCTCAAGGATATCGGCTACAACCTGTTGCGGGTCGGTTACCAGCTGAGCATTGCTTACCAATGCCACAAAAACAAAAAGGGATAGCAAAAGGTGTTTCGCCTTCATTGGGCTTTATTATCTTTTTTGCCAAACAAATAGGCAACCGATAGGCTTGGTGTAAAACCAAGTTGCTGATGGTGGCTTAAGCTAAAGTCGATATCAAAGCCTTTAATGGGTAACCCTACTCCAGCGGTAATCCCCTCAGGGCTTGCTGCTGAGTAACCTAATCGCAAAGCCGTTCGTTCCATTACCCTATACTCAAGTCCAAACCGAAAGGTGGGTGCGCGTTGGGTGTCGTCGTCAATTTGAAATGCAAGCAAAATATTTTGTGAGGGCAAATAGGTTACGCCTAAGCCCATTAGAGTGGGCAAATCGCCTAAATCGTCGAAGGTTGAGCCCGTGGGATTAAAAACGTAAAAGCCAAAGGTTAGCTTGGAGGTTGGCATATAATGAACTCCACCCTCAACAGTAAAAGCGGTGGCATTGCGGTAATCGGCAGGTAGTTGCATACGAGTAAAGGCAAGCCCTACCCCAGCAGCAAAACGTTTCCCCAGAAACATTCCATACCCCAAGCCAGCCCTACTTGTACTAAACCCGCTAAATCCCAAATGTGAAATATCAACACCAAAAGTACCAGGTTTTACAGGGATTGCAACCCCCAGCATGCTTAGGCCAAGTTCTGAAAGCATAAACCGATTCTCGTGGTGGGCTCCAACCCAAAACTGGCGCTGGTACGCTAACGATGCCTGATTGGTAAAACCATCCCAATTGCCTTGCATGGAGAGCGAACAGTTTCCCATAGCAGCCGCCGCTCCGGAAACAGGCCTGATATCAGTTTGACTATAAACCGATAGGGATTGAAATAGTAAAAGTAGTACTATACTAAGCTGCCGAAATAATTCCATAAATCCGGTTTATACCACAAGTTAAAAAGAAATTGAAAAACATGCAATTGGAATGTAAAAAGGTATGTGCAGCGGAAAAGCTTATTGATGTTGATTGTTGCAACTGTTCGAAAAAAGGAGTTAACTTTGCACTTTATTTTAATTTGATAAACCATGAAACAGGTCAAGCTAAAAGATAAGGAGTTCCGGTTAAGCTATCCCGAGGCAGAAATTCAGAACGATATCGACTTGGTAGCATCAAAAATCAACCACGATTTTGCCAAGAGTGGCGAAGTTCCATTTTTTGTTAGCGTGCTTAATGGTTCCTTTATGTTCACAGCCGACCTGTTAAAACGGATTACAGTACCCTGTGAGGTATCGTTTGTAAAACTTGCCTCGTACCAGGGCACCTCATCAACCGGTAAGGTAAATGAGCTAATAGGCTTAAACGAAAATGTAACCGGCAGGACCCTTGTTGTTCTGGAGGATATTGTTGATACTGGCATTACTTTAAGTAAGCTATACGAAGAGCTCCGCAAGCTTAACCCAAAAGAGATAAGGGTAGCCACTCTGCTCTTTAAGCCTGAAGCCTATAAGGGCAATATTAAACTCGATTACATAGGCCGTAGCATACCCAACGATTTTATAGTAGGCTATGGTCTCGATTACGACGGACTTGGTAGAAACCTTCCAGATATTTACACTCTAATTTAGAAAATGACAGCCTAAACAATTGCCCACCTGCATTTTCAGATGGGTTTTTGTTTTTAGTTAAGGATTGATATTTATCAAAATCGGCTAAATAAACCAACACCCAAAGCAAAAAAAGGTAACTTTGAAATCCGTTGAGCAGTTCGTAAAATATGGATTCATTAGTCAATAGCCATTTTATTATACCCTTTCTTATCTCCATGTTTCTGTCCATCAACATGGGGGGTAGTGGAACAGGGCCAGCATTTTCAATTGCCTTTGGAGCAAACGTACTAAAAAAGACCTCGGTACCAGCCCTGTTTGGGCTAATGGTATTTTTAGGGGCAATAATTGCAGGCAAGGCAACCTCAGCAACGGTGGGTAAGGGACTTGTTAACCCTGAGCTTATGAACTACGCCCAGGTGTCAATCATTCTTTTTGCGGTTTCCATTTCGCTACTTGTGGCAAACCTTTTTGGGATTCCACAATCAACAAGCCAATCAACAGTACTAGCTGTGATAGCTCCAGGCATTTACTTCCATGAGCTTAATTCCCGCAAGGTGTTTTTTGAAGTTATTCCCACATGGTTTATCCTGCCCATTATTGCATTCATCTTAAGTCTAATAATTGGCAAGTACATTTACACCCCATTGCGGAGAAGGGGGTATACTATATCGAGCCGGATAAATGACCATTACATGCTGCGTTGGGCAATAATTTTTGCCTCGCTTTACGTGGCCTTTTCCATTGGTGCCAACAACGTGGCAAATGCCAGTGGGCCCTTAACCTCAATGACCATGAACGAGCTGGGCTTGGGGAATCAGGGCGGAAGGCTGCTTATCCTTATCATGATTATGTCAACCATGATAGTTGCCCCGAGCTTTGGCATAGGCAGTTCGCTATTTGGTGAGAAAATCCTCAGGAATACAGGAAAAGAGCTCTTCCTGTTTGGGCGAATTGAGGCAGTAATAATTGCTATTATATCTGCAAGCCTTTTGCTTGCAGCCTCGCTCTTTAAGGGCATACCCACATCGCTGGTTCAGCTCAATGTTGGGGCAATACTGGGTATTGGCGTTGCCCGCCTTGGACCTCGAAATATCTTTAGAAAAACAGCCGTTCGTAAGTTTTTCCTGATGTGGCTTATTGCACCAATTATTGCTTTCCTTATTTCGTGGTACCTTACCTTCCTAGCCGATAAGTACGGATACCTATAACCTAAGTACGTTAAGTTAAAAATTCAACCGGGCTTATTTCTAGAGGAATGAGGTGGAATATAGGGAATATGAAGAAGTTAGAAGAAGTTAGAGGAAGTTTTTTTGCCCGTTAAACGTGAACCGTTAAACGTTAAAAAGTTAAACATGTAGTGGGAATAAGGCGGAATAGATGGAATATGAGGAAGTTAGAGGAAGTTAGAGGGATTGTAAAAAGTGAAAAGTGAAATCCAACAAGGATGAGCAGAGATATTCAAAATGATTAGGAATTGTACAATGGAAGAGAATTTAATGCATTAAACCGAAATAGGGAAATGGTAACGTTTTTTAATTGTATAGTGTGTTTCAATTTTACTAATCTCGTATCAATGTCGTTTAGTTAAGGTTATTTGACATGTTGCGCGCAAGCGAAACATTACGCTGTCGTTCTGAGTCCCGATTTATAGGGATATAGACTTCGCCGAAGCATCTCATTGCTCTTTTTTCTTCAATCCTTTGAAGAGATCCCTCGACTTTGCTCGGGATGACAAAAACCCTATCTTCCTTTCTGCTCCCTTGTCATGCTGAGCTAGCCGAAGCATCGCTTTACCTTTAACCCTTTAATTCTTATTGTTTTTTTGGAAAACGCTTTTTGCTGTGCTTTTCTGTTGCGATGCAAAGCTTCACCCTTGCTCTTTGGAAAATGCACTGCGTGCATCGCTATACATGTAGGAATAATCAGGGTGTTACAAATATTACGCCCCTACAGGGCTGGAAGCGTTGTTCGTTGTTCTTGAAACTATTGTCATGTTGAGCGCAAGCGAAACATCTCAATGGGTCGATTAGAGATCCTTCGCTCCCCGCTAGTGCGGGACAGGCCGCTCAGGATGAAAGGCATGAATATTTTTGTTAACTAAACGACATTGAATCTCGTACAAGCAAAAATAGCGTACCCTATTGGTACGCTATATGTTGGTGTTAAACGAGTATCCTACTCAAAAATCCCACGCATCCTTTCAAAGAATGAGCCTCCCTCATCGGGGTTGGGGGTAAAACTTGGCGATTTTGCAAATTTCTCAAAAATTGCCCTTTCCTCCCGGGTAAGGTTTTTGGGTATGTAAACATTAACCGCCACAAGCAAATCGCCGCGCTGGTAGCTGTTCACCTCAGGTAAACCCTTACCCCTTAAGCGGAGAATTTTCCCGGGTTGGGTGCCGGGCTCTATTTTAATCTTTACTTTTCCATCAACAGTAGGAATTTCAGCCGGTGCACCAAGAACGGCGTCGGGAATACTTATGTTAAGGTTGTAAATTAGGTCGTTACCGTCGCGCACCAGGTTAGGGTGTTTTTCCTCCTCAATCATTACAAGCAAATCGCCAGGTACTCCACCACGGCGGGCAGCATTACCCTTGCCCTGAACGTTGAGCTGCATACCCTCGGCAACACCAGCAGGTATTTTAACGGTTATTACTTCGTCCTCGCGAACCACCCCTTCGCCATTACATGCAACGCACTTGTTGGTTATTACCTTACCTTCGCCATTACAGGTTGGGCATGGCGAAGTGGTTTGCATCTGCCCTAGCAGGGTATTAGTTACACGGGTTACATACCCTGAACCGCGGCAGGTAGAGCATGTACTATACGATGAACCTCCTGCCGCACCGGTACCTCCGCATGATTGGCACGATACGTACTTGTTTACCTTAATCTTTTTCTCAACCCCGTTAGCAATATCGCTTAACGACAGCTTAACTTTAACCCGTAGATCGGTACCGCGGTTTGTGCGTCGCGATGAACGTCCGCCACCGAAGCCACCAAACCCACCAAAACTGCCAAAATGGCCGCCAAAAATATCGCCGAACTGGGCAAAAATATCCTCAATGGTCCAGTCGTGCGAGAAACCACCACCGCCAGCACCGTTACCCATACCTGCATGGCCAAACTGGTCGTAACGGGCACGCTTGTTATCGTCGCTAAGAACCTCGTAGGCTTCCGCAGCCTCTTTGAACTTTTCCTCGGCATTCTTATCGCCCGGATTCTTATCGGGGTGGTATTTGAGTGCCATTTTGCGGTATGCCTTTTTTATTTCATCCTTGCTGGCATTCCGCGGCACACCTAATATTTCGTAGTAATCGCGCTTGGTTGTCATACCCTACCAATTTTACTCTCCAACCACTACCTTTGAGAAGCGCATTACCTTTTCGTGCAGCATGTAACCCTTTTGAATCACATCAACTATTTTGCCCTTCTGGGCATCGTCCTGCACCGGAATTTTGGTAATGGCCTCATGCAAATCGGTGTCGAGCTCTTTGCCAATAGCATCAATCTCTTTAACGCCTTTTGCCTTAAGGAAATCGTTGAACTTATTTACAATTAATGATATGCCTTCCTTAACCGCATTAATATCGTTAGCCGTTTCAATGGCCTTAAGGGCTCTGTCTAGGTCATCGATAACCGGAAGCAGGTCCTTGAGAACTTCCTCCGACGCAAATTTTATCAATTCAGCTTTCTCCTTGAGCGTTCGCTTACGGTAGTTATCAAACTCGGCAGTAAGGCGTAAATACTTGTCCTTCATCTCCTCCAACTGGGTAGTAAGCTCAGCAACCTTGTCTTCATTGGCCTGACTGGCCTCGGTTTGTTGAGCATCTCCTTGAGGAGCTTGTGTATTACTATCGGTTACGTTACTTTCGGTACTGGTTGTTTGCTGGTTTACCTGCTCTTGCTCAATATCCTCCTTTTTGTGTTTCTTGCTCATATATGATGATTTTTTTACGTTTCACACTAATTCCCAACCTTATATTCAAAATCTATTCCAGCTGTTGGTGTCGGTCAAATTGACATAGAATTATCAAAAATTGATGTCATTAATAACTTCTTCAAGCTAAGCAGCATGACAAAATTGTAATGCTTCCCCGTTTATGGAAATGCTTAACCCATATAAGCTCATTATAACCATTCCGACCCTTTGCTTGATTCGGTTCGGCTATTTTGCCCTTAGCTTAATATCTTTCACCCGAAGCTGCAGGGTGATATTGCCTTTGTAATTATTTTCATGTATTGCAAAGCAAGCGTCAAATGGCTGGCCATAGTGTATTGGTTTATAGTACTCAGCCATCTGAAATGCAATTGCATCGAACTTTTGGGTACTACCTTCCTGAACCAGGGTTAGCTTGAGGTGCTCCTTCTCGCTGCCAACCAGTCGGGCTTCGCCGTTATCGTACACATTTTCAGCCATGAATACTGGCGACATGTTTCCCGGCCCAAAGGGCTGGAACTGCTTTAACAAGTTGAAAAACCTCTCTGTAATATCATCGAGCCTAATGCGGGCGTCAATATCAATTTGTGGTGAGAGCATTTCGGGGGTTATGGTCTTGCTCACATGCTCCTCGAACCGCCTTTTAAACTCCTCAACCCTATCAACCTTCATGGTAAGGCCTGCAGCGTACATGTGACCACCAAAGTTTTCGAGTAAGTCCGAACATGCCTCAATGGCCTGGTACAGGTCATAGCCCTGAACCGATCGTGCGGAGCCGGTTGCCAAATCGCCCGATTGGGTTAGAATAATGGTAGGACGATAGTAGGTTTCAATTAAACGTGAGGCTACAATGCCCACCACGCCCTTGTGCCACGATGGGTTAAAAAGCACGGTAGAGTAGCTGTGCTGCAACCGCTTGTCCTGCGCAATCATCCTTAGCGCTTCGTGGGTAATGGAGCGGTCAACATGCTTTCGGTCGTTGTTACACGAGTCAATTAGTGCGCCAACCTCAAAAGCTGAACTGTCGTCCGATGCGCAAAGCAGGTCAACAGCCGTTTTACCGGACTCCATGCGGCCTGCCGCATTAATCCGAGGGCCTATGCGGAACACTATATCGTCAATAGCAATCCTTTGGTTCTCAATGCCAGCTATTTTGATTATCGATTTTAGTCCTCGGCTTGGATTGGTGTTTAGCTTTTCCAGCCCGTAAAAGGCTAATACCCTATTCTCATCCACTATAGGCACAATATCGGAGGCAATACTTACTGCAAGTAAATCGAGATGTTGATATAGTTCTTCCTCAGAGATCCCCTCCTTTTTGCAGTAACCCTGTAGCAGCTTAAATCCTACCCCACAACCCGAAAGCTCCTTAAACGGGTACTTGCAATCGGAGCGTTTGGGATCGAGCACGGCTACTGCATCGGGAATTCGTTCGCCAGGTAAGTGGTGGTCACAGATGATAAAATCGATATTGCGAAGCTTAGCATACTTAACCTTTTCCACCGCCTTTATTCCACAGTCCAGGGCAATAATGAGCGAGTAACCATTCTCAAAGGCAAAATCGATACCTTTGAACGAGATTCCGTATCCCTCATTGTACCTATCGGGAATGTAGTAACCAATTTTTGAGTACCTCTTGCGGAAAAAAGAGTACATTAGGGCAACGGCGGTAGTGCCGTCAACGTCGTAATCGCCGTAAAACAGTATTGATTCACCTCTACGAATAGCCTGCTCAATACGCTCAACCGCCTCGGCCATATCCTTCATCAGGAATGGGTCGTACAGGTCGGCAAGCGATGGCCTGAAAAAGCGTTTAGCTTTTTCAAAGGTATCAACACCACGCTGAACCAGTAGCGAAGCAATAGTTTCGGTAACGTTTATTTGCTTAGCAAGGGAACTTACCAATACAGGATCGCCCGGATCCTTTAGAACCCATCGTTTTTCCATTTCTGCATGTTTTAAAAGTTAAACAGTACCTACGCGGTTACATGCGAAATGAAACCGATGAGTAAAGTGGTTAAGGAGTTTAGCCTTAACCTCTTCCATATCAAGCTGGCGGTTAAGTTCCACCTGCATGGAGGTTACCCCCTTATCAATAAACCCGCAAGGGTTTATGTAGCGGAAGTAGTCCAAGTTGGTGTTTACGTTAAAAGCTAAGCCGTGCATGGTTACAAATCGGCTTGCCCTAACACCAATAGCGCAGATTTTGCGTTCGCGACCCTTTACGCCAGGGTCGAGCCAAACGCCGGTTGCTCCTTCGAGCCTATCGGCTACAATACCATACTCCTGAAGGCAATCGATTACTACCTGCTCCAGCAGGTGAATGTACGATTTCAATGTTAATCCAAATGCCTCCAGGTTAAATATGGGGTAGGCAACAATTTGTCCGGGGCCATGATAGGTTATATCGCCCCCTCGGTTGATGTGGTAGAACGATGCATTAATTCTTTTAAGCATCTCTTCGGGGATCAGCAGGTTGGCGTTCTCGCCACTTTTGCCAAGGGTATAAACATGCGGATGTTCGCAAAATAGCAAGTAGTGCAACTTGCCATCGCCGTTCAGCTTACGTTTGGTTACCTCGTCAAATAGTTTTTCCTGATAATCCCATGCCTCCTTGTAATCAACCGTTCCAAGATCATGAAACTTTACGTTTTGCATTATATATTGTTTTTCCTATTTGCATAGCAAGTCAACCCATTAAGGTTGATTACTTACAACACCCCTTAACCAGGTGTTGTGCCTTATCGGCGTGGTACGATGAACGCACCAGTGGGCCGCTTTCGGCAAATTCAAACCCCTTAGCTAGGGCAATCTGCTTATACTCTTCAAACTCCTCGGGGGTAACATAGCGTTGAACGGGTAAATTTGTGGGGCGTGGTTGCAAGTACTGGCCAATGGTAACCATTTTGCATCCCATAGCAAGCAAATCGTCAAGGGTTTGAATTACCTCATCGCGGGTTTCACCCAAACCGAGCATTATACCTGATTTTGCCCTAAAACCGCGCTTAGCAATGTGCTCCAGCACTTTCAAGCTCCGCCTGTAGCTTGCCTTTGTTCTAACAAGCGGGGTAAGGCGCTCCACGGTTTCAAGGTTATGACCTACTACATCGGGTTCCGATTCCAGGAAAAGGTCAATAAGTTCAGGCCTACCGTCAAAATCGGGTATTAAAACCTCTATGGTGGTGTTGGGGTTAACCCTTCGAATCTCCATAACAGTACTGCGCCAATGTCCAGCTCCATGGTCGGGCAAATCGTCGCGGTCAACCGATGTAATTACGCAGTAACTAAGACCCATTAGGCTTACCGTACGGGCAACCTTAGTGGGTTCATTAGGATCGGGAGGAAGCGGTTTTCCGGTTGCAGTAGCACAAAATTTACACGAACGGGTACATATATCGCCTAGGATCATTAAAGTTGCAACCCCATTCCCCCAGCACTCGCCAATATTCGGGCACATTCCACTGCTGCAAATTGTATGCAACCCATGTTTCTTAACAATGGAATTCACCTGGGCATACCCTTCGCCTCCGGGTAACTTTATCTTTAGCCATTCCGGCTTCCGTTCATTTCCCATCCCAAAAAATTTTTACAAAATAACTAAAAAAAATGCTCTTAAACGATTATTTAGTCATAAAAGTGATTGGTTAACAGTGAGTGGTTTGAAAAGGTTCGTAACTTGTTAGACGTTAAACGAAAGTATTCAGAAAATGAATATGTTAGAGGAATTTAAATTTTGAACCGTGTGACGTGAACCGTGAACCGTTAAACGAGAATAAAATACAGTAGGAGATGGGGTTATAGGGAGTTAGATGAAGTTAAAGGAAGTTAGATGAAGTTAGATGAATTTTAAACGCCCTGAAAGGGCAAATCACATTAGCCCTGGGTTTTAACCCAGGGGATTGAGGTATTCCAAATATTTGGCGAAGCAAGCTATCGCATTCCAAAGAGCAATACCGAAACGTTGCATCGCAAAGGAAAAGTATAGCAAAGAGCCATTTTTACGTTCTTTCTTGTCTTGATACAAGAAAGAACCAAAGAAAATCAAGGCTGAAAAGCCCGACCCGATGGGTACCCCGTGGGTGAAACTGCAACGCGATTCTATTCGCCACGCCTGCGCCGTGACTCATGTGGTATCGCTTACTATACCCACCGCCACGTTCCACCCCCGACCCATTGCCGGGTCATGCTTTTATGCCTCTGCTTGCTTCTTCCGATCCATTCCCTATCAGGAATATGGCTTAGGGTAAGGTCGTATCCACATTCAACCTAGATGACCCCTCTAAATCTCCCCTGAGAGGGGAGACTTTAGCCCTGCAATAAGGTTTCCTAATTGCTTCTCCCCTCTCCTGTCAGGAGAGGGGCGGGGGTGAGGTCAATTTCATGAACCAAGGAGCAACGAACAACGAACATTGCTTCCAGCCCCGTAGGGGCGTAATATTTGTAACCCAATGGCTCCCTCCTCCATGTATTGCGATGCACGCAATGTAAAGCCCAAAGAGCAAGGAGGAAACGTTGCATCGCAAAAAAAATCATTACAAAGAACGATTTACACGTTCTTTCTTGTCTTGATACAAGAAAGAACCAAAGAAAATCAAGGCTGAAAAGCCCGACCCGATGGGTACCCCGTGGGTGGAACTGCCACGCGATACTATTCGCCAAGCCTGCGCCGTGACTCATGTGGTATCGCTTACTATACCCACCGCCACGTTCCACCCCCGACCCATTATCGGGTCAGGCTTTTATGCCATTGCTTGCTTCTTACACTCCGTTCCCTCTCAGGGAAAAGGGCTGGGGTAAGGTTGTTTCCCATATTCAACCTAGATGACCCCTCTAAATCTCCCCTGAGAGGGGAGACTTTAGCCCTGCAACAAGGTTTCCTAATTGCTTCTCCCCTCTCCTGTCAGGAGAGGGGCTTGGGGTGAGGTCAATTACACGAACAACGCTTCCAGCCCCTTAGGGACGCAATATTTGTAACCCTATGAATACTCCCATATGTAAAGCGATGCACGCAATGCAAAGCCCAAAGAGCAAGGAGGAAACGTTGCATCGCAACAGAAAAGCATGGCAAAGAGCCATTGCCAGATAACCAATCAAAAGGGGATGAAGGAATATTGAGATGCTTCGACTGGGCTCAACATGACAATACTGCCTAACCCTGAAATTTACTGGTGTACAAAAGATATTGCCAATCAGCAGCAAACTACTCAGGGCTCCTAAGCGAAAAGTGATCCTCGTTGTTCAAGTTGCTGTATTCAATTAAACCCATTGCGGTTAGGTTAATAAGTATTTTTTCCGCTTCGGATACTGAGATAAAACCCAACCTGCTGAAATGTTCAATGGTGATTGTTTGGTGCGATTTTAGGTAATCTATTAATGCGTTTTCGGGCTCTCCGAATAGTATGTTAATGGGTTTACGGTATTTTTCTGCCTTCCAGATCTTAATTTGAACAGGCGAAGCCACTACGTTCTCGTCGTTTACACGTATATACGCTTTATAAACTCCTGTTTTATCAGGTGCTTTATGGGGCTTGCGTCTTGAGGGTTTTACCTTTACCTCCAACAAGGTTTTTCCATTTATTTCCCACTTAACCACTTCAAAAGGCACCTCGGGTTTACAGTATAGCTGCGAGGCCGCCTCAACCATGTAGTACTCCTCATCGGTATTCACACCGGTTATGTTGCCATTATCCTTAACGCCAATAAGCAATGTGCCACCCGCAGTATTAGCAAATGCCACCAACGACCGTGCAATTTTGCGCGAATCGGTTATAGAGTGTTTAAAATCGAGTGTAAGCCCCTCGCCCTGCGATATCAAACCTGCAATATAACGGCTCACAACTTTAGGTTTTATTGGTTAAAAGGCAAAATTAACTCTTTTAGTGACCCCACCTGTAATGTTCAATGGTAAAGCCAAGCATCTCAACAATTCTGTCGGAAACGGTATCAATCAGTTCATCCATGGTTGAAGGCCTACTGTAAAACGATGGGCTTGCAGGCAAAACTACGGCCCCGGCCTGGGTAACGGTAACCATATTTTGCAGGTGTATAAGGTTGTATGGGAGTTCGCGCGGCACCAGTACTAGCTTTCGTCGTTCCTTAAGCATTACATCGGCTGCTCGAACAATTAAATCGTTACTTGTGCCTGAGGCTATTCGTCCTAACGTTCCCATAGTACAAGGAACTACAACCATAGCATTGTAGCCGGCTGAACCCGATGCCATGGGGGCAAACATATCGTTATTATCGTATAGCTTTACAGGAAATCCGAAAGTGATTTCGCGATTTAGCTCATATTCCCAAACCCTTTTCCCGTTTTCGGAAAAAACTACGGCTACCTCATCGACCCTAGCCGATAATTCAATTAGCTTTTCAATAACCCTCGCCGCATATACAGCACCACTGGCACCGGTAACAGCTACAATCACCTTTTGCATCTATTAGAATAATTAGTCTAGGTTAGAACAAAGGTAACGAAAAAAGGTTGGAAGTTGACATTATTCAAGTGTATTCACCCTTTTTAAAGTAGCCATTTTCGGCTGTTATTATTATACATTCAGGGTTACTTATTTTGCCTTTTCAAATTGGTGTTCATTTACTTTACTATTTTGCTTAAAGCTAAAAGCTGAGTTAATTTAAATAAAACTAAGCTATTAGGACTAAACGTTTTTCTACCGGTTAAATTGGGTTTAAATTTCCACTATCTTTGAAAGTAATTTAGGCAATAAACAATGACAAAAAAGAAGAATAAAACCGATGCCGGTTCCAAACCAAATCGTATAGCCAAAAAGGAGTTAAAGAAGCTGGTTACCGATTTACTGCTGGCCAATCCTACCAACATCTATAACTACAAGCAGGTATCGAATAAAATTGGGGTTAGCGATGATTATACCCGTCGTATGGTTAATGAAATTCTCTATGAGCTTGCGCACGATGGGTATGCTGAGGAACTTCAGCGTGGCAAGTTCCGGGCTGTTATGCAGAACGCTTTGGCTGTTGGCATACTGGAGATGAACCCCGACGGGTCAGCTGATGTTATAACCGATGACAACCGTGAGATATTTGTTCCCGACTTTAGGTTGAATCACGCACTGCATGGCGATAAGGTTCAGATATCAATTTACCGCCAACGCCGTAGGGGTTTACTTGAGGGTGAGGTGGTGCGCGTGATTGAGCGTGCCAAACGCAACTTTGTTGGAACCATCAACTTTGTTGGTAAAAACGCATTTGTTGTACCTGATAACAAGCTTATGCCCTACGATATCTTCATCCCAAAGGTTGAGCTGAAGGATGTCCGAAACGGGCAAAAGGTGATTGTTCAGATTACTGATTGGCCGGCACGGGAAAAGAATCCCAATGGAAAAATTGTAGAGGTTCTTGGCGATCCTGGAGTTCACGAGGTGGAGATGCACGCCATTCTGGCCGAGTATGAGCTACCATACCGTTTCCCCGAAGAGCTGGACATATTAGCCGAAAAGATTAGCGATAAAATAACCGAAGCCGATTACCGTGAGCGACGCGATTTCCGAAACGTACCCACTTTTACTATCGATCCCTTTGATGCTAAGGATTTTGACGATGCTCTATCGGTGCAAACCCTACCCAACGGCAACTTTGAGGTGGGGGTACACATTGCCGATGTTACCCACTACGTTAAGCCTAATACCCCAATTGACAACGAGGCCATTGAGCGCGGCACATCGGTTTACCTGGTGGATAGGTGTGTGCCCATGCTGCCCGAAAGGCTATCGAACTATATCTGCTCATTACGTCCTAACGAGGAAAAGCTTTGCTTTTCGGCTGTGTTTGAGCTGAACGAGAATGCCGAGGTGCTTAACCAGTGGTTTGGCCGCACTGTTATTCTTTCAAAGCGTAGGTTTACTTACGAAGAGGCCCAACAGGTTATTGAAACCGGCAAGGGCGATATGAGTGAACAAATCCTGCTACTCCACAAGTTGGCTCAAAAACTCAGGGCGGAGCGATTCAAAAAGGGGGCCATCGCTTTTGAACGCGTTGAGGTAAAGTTCGACCTTGATACCAAGGGAAAACCCCTTGGGGTTTACTTCAAGGAGAATAAGGAATCGAATCAGCTCATTGAGGAGTTCATGCTGCTTGCAAACCGCAGGGTAGCTGAATTTATTGGAATGCGAAAGGATGGACGCAAAGAGCTGCCTTTTGTTTACCGCATACACGACAAACCCAACGAGGAGAAACTGAATGCTTTCCGTTCCTTTATCACCCGTTTTGGTTACAGCATTTCCGGCACTACCGATAAGCAGGTTAGCAAATCGTTAAACCAGCTGATGGAAAAGGTGAAGGGACGCCCAGAGCAAAATCTTATTGAAACCCTGGCCTTACGCTCCATGGCCAAAGCGCGTTACTCTACCGATAACATTGGCCACTACGGATTGGCCTTTAGGTATTACACCCACTTCACATCGCCAATACGCCGCTATCCCGATATGATGGTGCATCGCCTGTTGGCACACTACCTAAACAATGGTAAGCCAAAGGATAGGGAGCAAATTGAAATGCTTTGTAAGCACTCCACCAACATGGAGATCAAAGCAACTGAGGCTGAAAGGGCTTCAATTAAGTACAAGCAGGTGGAGTTCATGCAGGATAAGCTGGGCGAAACCTTTACAGGTGTTATATCGGGCGTAACCAACTTTGGAATATTCGTTGAGCTAACCGATTCTCAGTGCGAGGGATTAGTTTCCATTCGCGATTTAGACGACGATTACTACCGTTTCGATGAGGAGGAGTACGCCCTGGTTGGTCAACGTACAGGCCGCAAGTTCACCTTAGGCGATGAGGTGGAGGTGGAGGTATGGCGCACTAACCTTGCCAAAAAACAGCTCGATTTTAAGCTGGTGGGCATGGCTGGTAGGAGTAATAAACCATTGAAACCTCGTAGGAGTCAAACGAAAAGTAGTCCTAAAAAGCCAAAAGTGGCATCAAGCAGAAAGGGACAACAAAAGGCCAAGAAAAAGGAGAAACGTCGTAAACGCTAAAACATCAAAATAGATGAAACGATTTATCTTTATTGCATTGGCTTGGGCAGCATTTGCCTGCTCAACCAAAAATGAGTTAACACCCGGTTCATGGCTTGGAGTAATCCAAATGGACTCAATTCCTGGCAGGCTGGATGTTCCCTTTAACTTTGAGGTTAAGGCTGATAATGACAAGGTTCAGCTTACCGTTCGTAATGCCGATGAACTTATTGAAATAACCGAGGTTGAACGCATTGGCGATTCGCTTTACGCCAAGTTCCCAACCTTTACCAGCGAGCTGGTAATGGCCGTAAACGATTCGCTGAGCGGCTACTACTATCCCAAAGGGGTAAAGGATGGCCGCAGGTATAAGTTTTACGGAATTAAAGGGGAAACTGACCGTTTCCCATGGTTTACCGAACAACCTAAGTTCGATATTACAGGACGTTGGTGGTTCATTGAGAATCCGGGTACGCCTGACTCAACCGTAATGGTTGCTGAACTCAAACAGGAAGGTTCAAGGGTTACTGGAACCATACTCAGCACTACCGGCGATTACCGCTACCTTGAGGGTAAGGTTGCAGGGAACATATTCTACTTCTCAAAGTGCGATGGCGCTCAATCCATTATAGTAAGAGGCGAAATTACCGATTCTGCCACCATGGCAAACGGTCTCATATCGGGTAGTCCACGCTGGGTATCGAGTTGGCGCGCTGTGCGCGACGATAATGCCGAACTTCCCAAAGCAGAATCATTGGTAAGGGTACGTAAAGGATTCTCAACCTTTAAATTTGCCGGAACCGATTTGAATGGCATCCGCATTACTTCCGATGATGAGCGTTTTAAGGGTAAGGTTTTGGCTGTTCTTGCTGGTGGTAGCTGGTGCCCTAATTGCTTAGATGAGGGTAGGTTCTATAAAACCATGTATGAGAAGTATCGTGATAAGGGATTCGAGGTGGTATCGCTCTGCTTTGAGGACAAAACCTTTGAAGCAGCAAAACCCAAGATTAAACGTTTTGCCCAGAGCATTGGTGCCGATTACACCTTTTTATATGTTGCTCCCCGTGGCCGCGAACAGCGCGACTCAGTGCTTTACTCACTGGAGGGTAAAATGGCTTACCCCACCAGCATGATACTCGACCGCAACGGCAAAATACGCCGGGTTGAAACTGGCTTTTCTGGCCCTGGAACAGGCGAACACTTCAAAAAGTTTGCCCGCGAAACCGAAGAGCTCATTATGGAATTGCTGAACGAAAAGTAAAGCGTTAAAATAAACGAACATGGGTTGAGCCCATGTTCGTTATTGATATAGAATTAGATTTGCTAACGGTCGGTGGTATGGTTAGTTGCCGATTTCGAAGCACTTACCTGTCAATTTGCACTGAGCCAAATTTGCATTTTGACACAAATTTAAAATATTAGACAAATCCGACAAATCGCAGATTTGGCGGAGCTGATTAAATGCCCAACGGTTTCGTAAACCACTGAACCACTTATGTTTTTTATACATTGTTGTTTGCTGCAGTTTTTACTTCCTAACACTTGAATGCAAAAAATTCATTTTCCATTCGTTATCTTTCTTAACAAATGTTGCACATTCTATCCAGTCAAAAACCATATTTATTGTATCATTAATAACCATATCGGCATGGTTGAAATAATACATATATCCAATAGAATTGTCTATTTGAATATTAAAATTGTCAAACTTGTAATCAATCTTGTATGGGGGAAATGTTTTGATGAAATTAATTAAACTATCATTGTTCCATACTTTTCCAACTTCATAAAGTGTAAAGTCATCTGTTGTTACATCTTTCATTTTATTAAAATCCATGTTTTTTATCCCATCGAAATAGTCATTCAATACTTGTTTTAATTCCTCTGGCGAGTCTTTGGTGGTATTCTGCTGGCAACTAATCATTAGTCCAATTAGAATAATTAAAAAAATGCTTTGTGTTTTCATAATATTTAGTTTTAAAATTAATAATCTAATTTACGGCAATATTTAATAATATCTCACATTTTTTATCATTTACTCTGTTGAACACAACGGTAAATTGTATGAGTAGTGGCAGATAGCGTGGTAGTTTCCTGTCAAACCGCTACGCAGTTTGAGCGGGCTACAAACCTTGATATTTAGCACTTTCCCTGCCATTACTTATACAAAATGTTGGCGTTTCGTTATTTATTTTTCAGTCTTTATATATTTATCAAGATAGACTTGAAATGTTTCATCTCCACCGTATCGTCTCAATGAATTTAGCCTAATCTCAACATTACTTAATTTATCATCCTTATAATCTATGTCTGTATAACCTCTTGGAAATCCAACACATTCTTCAACATCCTCTACAGTCCAATTCAAAATATTTAATGCTCTTTCTGTAAAAAATGTCCTCGGGTCAATATATACATCAAAATCTTTATAGCACTCGTTAACAACTGATAAAACTTCAATTAAACATTTTTCGGAAAGGTCAACCACATTGCCGTCTGGTACTTCTTTTATTTCCGAATTGGTTGAAACATAAAATTGCGTGTCTTCATAAAATATGCCCTCAAAAATACTATTGGGTGTTGCTATTGGTATAATTCCAGTCTTCTGTGCGTGGTTTCTAAATTCGACAAAGTATTTTGCTAATTTACTTTTCCTTAATTTGTCCTGTCTAATCTTGTACCACTCATTAAATCCAGGATATTTTGACATTACAAACTGCAAAGTAAAAGTGATACTTCTTGTCGCTGAAACAAAGGCACTAAAAATGTAGTTAAACTCTTTATCAATTGGCTCAGCATTTTTTAACTTTTCAAGGAAATAATCAGCTTCTCCTACTTTCTGGGCTACAATGTGAATACCTGCATTAGGAAAAATAAATTTCTCACCCATTAGTTTCTATCCTCCATTTCTATAACCTTTTTTCTACTCACCTCTTTTGTTCCTGCAATTGGAAATGAAAATTGATATCTATCATCCAATTCTTGCATAGAAGAAATATGAATTAAGTTTGAAATGAAATAGGAAAAGGACAAGTCATTAATCTTATATAAACTATAAAAGGGATTATTTGCATTAACAGGAGGATGAATGTTTAAATTATTCCTCCAATACCTTACAAAATAGTTTTTCCCAATAGTAATGTGATTAATATTTCCTCTTGAATTTCTCAATTCTCGTTCGAAATTATTATTGGTTTCAATGTTGGCAATTCCATTTTCATATGCAAACAATCCTTTAAATACACGATTATCTCCATTGTCTGCAATAAATGGGAACTGATTAAGGTTATTAAAATCAGTTATAACTTTTCTCAAATTTGTAATGTTCAATTTTGATTTGACTTCAATTATCGCTCTTACATTTTTTTCGGTTGTTATAATGAAATCACCTTCTCTAAATAACACTGGAATAGAATTATCATAAATAATTAAGTCTATTTGATTTGATATAATAGATTCATTTATTCCTCGCTCTCCTGCAATAAAACCTGTTCCAATTGATAAATTATTTGGCAAGAATCGATTAATCACCGTTTTCAAAACCGCCTCTTTATATCGACCTTCTTCTCCCCAATTAGCATTTCCAATCAGACTGCGAACACGATTCTTAACGATGTCCAATTCTCTTGTTATACTTTTTTGAAATTCAAGGTTATTCATTTGCAGTATGGTTTTTTATAATGAACGCCAACTAGTTTATATGCGCTACAATATTGCGCCTTATTTCCATTTTTGGATGTATAGGCGCTATAAAATTGCGTTCTATTTCCACAAACTATTATAATAAATTTTTACAAATAATCAAATGAACTTTTAATTTTTTGTAAACATTTTTGCGATACATGTGTATATATTTCTGTTGTCTTCGAACCTCTGTGTCCGAGCAATGCCTGTATATATCGCAAATCAGCTCCTGATTCTAACAAATGTGTCGCATAACTATATCGTAACCAGCGAAGTGTAACAGGTATTCTGATATTCGCTTTGTTTGCAGCATGTTTTAAAACTTTTGCTAAACTTTTTTCTGAATACCTTTCCCTACTTTTCTGTCCTTCAAACAACCATACATTTGGTCTATACATTTTATAGTATTCTCTGAGCATCTCAATGGTTTTGTCTGAAATTGGCACTTGTCTGTCCTTGTAGCCCTTCGCGTTTCGAATAATGAGCATG